>WQTN01000133.1 GCA_009786295.1 Methanomassiliicoccaceae archaeon | reverse complement strand
CAGCAGGCCGTCGAGGGCCAATATCACGCAGTCCTCATCGCCGTCGCAGTTCCTTCTCTTCGCGGCGTGGAAGAACGGGTGGCCGTAGCAGCCCCTTATGTCGGAATATCCGATTATGCGGCACAGGATGCAGCCAGACGTGTGCGGCGCCAGCCCGAATGTCAGGTGCCCGACCAGATCGGACCTGCTGTTTGCGTTATAGTATCTTTTCTGACCGTAGACCTTCTCCAGCTCGTCATCCAGATATTTGGATATCTTCACGAGGAATTCTCCGCAGTCCTTTGAAGGTATTATGTCCTGTGCCTTAAGCTCGCACATCTGGTCGTCGCTTGTGAGCGGCACATTGTTCCAATCGTGTGTATATCCCAGCTCATTGGCTTTCTCGATGCTGAGGCCTATCTCCCTAGGCCTGAAATGGGTAAGCGGTATGTCTGTCATATCATACCGTATCGTGCCGTCTTTGTAGACGGATACTCCGTTCTTTGCCCTCAGTATCCCTTTCTCAAGTATCTCGGGGGTCTTGGACCGAGAAATAAGCCCCTCAACGCACTTGAGCTCATGGGGAGCGGTCTCCTTGAGATATGAGATCGCTTTGCGGTACTCATCTGACAGATTAATGCTCATTACCGACGGCCCGTTGCTCCCGTAGGTCTTCTTCGCAAGCGATGCGAAGGTATGCTCCCCGCATTCTCTGCACCATGTGCGGAACGTTATATTCCCGCACTTCTGGCATATTCTTTTTCCTACTTCTATATCGAGTGTAGGTTCCACATTCGATCTCAGCCCGGTCTTGGCATGGGATGCTTTGATGGCGGATTCGATCTCTCTTCCGTACTGTCCGTCCCTTCCGACCGGGAACAGAGAGTGCACCTTCGGCGACATCTCTCTTTCTTTTGCTTTCTCCGGGCGGGCCATTCTCGTCCCCACACGCGTTCTGGCCTTTGCCCGTATCTCGAATCCGGCCGCTGCGCTTATTGCCGATAAGGTATCATTCCCGTCAAGTTCTTTCAGAGAGGATATGCTGCCGTCCTTCACTCCGAGGCCCAGGCCGTCCAGCAGCGGCACGGAGTACAATTCGTCAATGACAATATCGTTCCCGGAAATACGGTGTGTGGCACAAAGGTCCTCCAAGGTCCTCTTTGCTGCGGGTTCGTTGGGTATCATCAGTTTTTTATCGAATCTTCCGCCGGAGAGTATCTTGGACCTGAGGTCTTTCAGTTTCTCCACTGTGACATCAAACCAGAACATATTGTATTTGGGATGCAGAGGGACGCCAAGCTGCATGCACATTTCCTTCGCGCGTTCGTAGGTAGGGTCTTCCCAATCTTTGGGAAGTTCGGTCTTGGAAAGTATCTCCTCCCGGTGCCATTCCAGAGGATACCCGCAAGGCACAAGGGTATGGTTATTCTCGCTGAATTCGCCGAAGGGGACAAGTATCTCCCCGTTGTCAATGATCTCGGCGACATCCTTGCTGACTGCCTTCATTTCCTCTTTTGTCTGGCAATGCACCAGGCTGCCGTCCCTGAGCAATACGAACGGCCCGTCCAACATATCGCAAGGCGTGGCGACGCAGGCCTTGCCCGGCCTTTCTATCTTTATCTGTGTGCCCAGCGCCATGAACTCGTCCATTGCGTACATGCTTGCCGGGTTGAACGCAAGCGCGGCGAGCCCTGCCGTCCGTGCCCTGCCGTATCTCAGCCTGAACCCGCCGATCGCGCAAGGGTGTCCGAAGATTGGCCTTCCCGCAATAAGGTCCTTGAGATACGTTTTCGACGGCTGCACTGTTTTTTTCACATCGGCGGTCTCATCTTTTATCTCATGGGCTCCAACGTATTCTCCGATGAAATTCCAGCCTTTTATGTTGAGATTGTCAACGTGTTTCTTCAGTTTTGAGGCCTTTTGGCACATTCCCTCGGCTATGACAAGGCATGCGCCGCCTCTTACGCGGTTCGTCTCTATCCTCGGCAGGTCTCTGTACCCGGAGATCTCGGCGGTCTCCGTGCCTTCGCCGTCGATACAGATGGGACAGTTCTTGACGATCATCTCTATTTCCTGCACGGTCGGTAAGAACTGAAGATGCTGGCACTGTTTATACAGCGGTATCTCCTCGTTGAATCTTGCTACCTCTTCTTTGGTTGGAATGTACTTACCGATATCGAGGGCCTGGCGCACCATGTCCGCTATGAGGACGCTCATTGCCTGCGCTGTGCCGCCGGCTGCGCGGATGGGCCCCGCAAAAATAAGGTCTATGTATGATGAACCGTCCGCATTGGTCTTGATCTTTGTATCGGCGATTCCTTCGAGAGGTGCCACGAGTATCCCCTCGGTAAGAACGGCAAGGCCAACTCTCACTGCCCGGTCGACGATCTTCTCCAGGCTTTCTCCAGGCCTCTTAGCTATCTCTCCCGCGATCATGAGCGCCACAATCTCACGGTTCTTGTGTTCTTCCGTAAGTCTGCGGATATCGTCAGCTACCCCCTCGACATTGTAATCTTTCAGGAGCTTCTCGACCCTGGAAGCAAGGTCCTCCGCCTGAGGTATCTCGACGAATGTCTCCGGGTCCTTTCCGACCTTTCTTGCTGCCTCAGCTATCTTATAGCATTCGTTGTTCTTTTCGGAAAGTGATCTGAAGTACTCTTTCATTTCATCGCTTGCAGCGATCTCTCCCATTTCAGATCTCCTCAGAATCAACCGCTTTCTCTCTGAAAACGACCCTTACGAGAGACAATATCCTCTCTGTCAATTCATCCATGCCGTCGCCTGTCTCGGCTGAGAAGCTGATATTCCCCCCGTCCCTTTTGAGTATGTCGTTTTTGCTCTCGGCAACAATCGTGGGAATGCTGGAGAAGTTGGCCTTCACTGCTTCCAGAAGGGCACTCTGCTTGTTCATGTCATAGCCGCAGGTCTCTGAAGGATCAAGGATGAACACCATGATGTCTGTCAGGTATCTCAGGGCAAGGACCGCCTGTTTCTCAATGTCGTTCCTGTCCTCGAACCCGCGGTCAAGGAGACCGGGGGTATCGATCATCTGGAACATCCTCCAGTCATCTTTGACATGCCCTATCACTATTCCTTTCGTTGTGAAAGGATAAGGCGCGATCTGAGGAGCTGCGGTGCTCAGTTTTGCCACCAGGCTGCTTTTGCCGACATTCGGAAAACCCGCTACGACAACCGTCGGCACACCCGGGTCGACCGCCGGGATCCTTCTGAATTTATTCTTTGCGTCCTGCAGGAAGATAAGGTCCCCGTTGATCCGTTCGATGTAAGAGGACATCCTTCCGTAGAAGCTGTTCTTTATGCCCTCTATCCTGACCGGGTCCTTTGTCCCCCTGATGTCCCTGAGAGAATCGTTCTTCAGTTTGTCTATCCGGTTGGAGGCCCAATTCAGAGCGCCGAGCGCTTTCTTATATCTGTCAATGCCGATGATGAGATCTATCAGCTCGGGAAGGAAATCTTCTCTTTTGTCGATTCTTGGGAACCTGTTTATGTAACCGTTGAGCGTTGTTGTAACGATGTCCGCCGAAGCGGTCACCTTGGCCAGAGCGGTCTTCTTCTTTCCGTCCAGTGCGTCAGTCCCTTTTTTCGAGATCTTGGATGCCCTCTTGAATGATTTATCCATGAGTTCATCCGCAGAAAGGACGGTCGGTACCCTGAAGCTTGCTCCAGCCATATGGGGTGATATGTATCACCTATAATTAAACATGGATGCCCTCCTTTTGTATGGTGTATCGGTCATCGGAACATCACGCCGCATGGAAAGTGGCTCTCAAGAGCCAGAGGTCTGTTTCAAGCATAGGGTCAGCCTTCTGTGAAGACGGTAACAGCTGTGCCGGGCAATCCATGATGATCACTCCGGCGGTAACCTTCCATTTCCCCGTGTCGGAACCGATAAGTCTGCAGAGGGCCGACATGTTGCAGCTTATGTGGATGCCCAGTTTGACCTTGGGGAAGGAATCGATGTTCTTTAGGAACTTCGGGGTCGTCAGACCCATGTATACTGTCACTCCCAGGTACAGATTGTCGGTAAGTATCTCAATCGGCCTGAGGCCGTACGGGTTCTCTATGTTCAGCAGTATCGATTCTATTTCTCCGACAAGGTATTTCAGGCCCTCTTCGATGAATCCCGAATCGATGAACAGAGAGATGCGCACTCCTGCGCAGGCAGTGGAGGTCGCATCAGTTATGTCTATCGACACGAATATCGCAGCCTCCACAAGACAGGCTGCCAGCATCTCTATCCCTGTATCCAGCGCGTCATGGATGGCGACCTTGAAGAACTTCGAAAGATCATCGGTGCTGTTAAGGGATTTCATCTTCCCCATGGTCTTGACGGCTGAATCCTTCATTATCTTGATGATCTGCGCCTTTACCATCTCTCCGCCGAACAATCCGCCGCAGTTGCTTGTACCAGGGGTGCCCTCGGCCAAGGTCCAGTCCATAGCACCGTCGGCCACTCTCTGCCAGGTGCGGCTGTCATTCGAGGAATCCTTTTTCGCGGGGGTCTTGTCCACTTCCTCTCCAGTGGGAGATCTCAGAGTAACGGACTCTCCTGCCGAAAGAAGTGAGGACCCGGAATTGTTCAGGAATGATCCCGGAAGGCCTATCACTTCTTTCTGGCCGGGGGCCAGAGAAAGGCCTCTGATGGTATAGGCCTTCGTTTTAGGGTCGGAGCTCGCATGCAGGGTGTAGCCGTCCAGGTCGACCCTGGACTTTGTCGCGTTCAGCAGTTCGACCCATTCGTTGTCCCTGTCTTCTCCGGGAGGATTCAGCTCGAATTCGTTGATCAGGATCCCTGTTTTGAACGGTATGTTATATTTCAGATCAATTCCGGCATCAATGGATGCCTTCAGGCCCGGTATTGGCAAAGGTATGTTCGAGAGCATCACGCCCAGAGCGGGAATGTCCGAAAGCGTGAAGTCGGCATGCTGATATTGGACAAGGTCCGGCAGTATGACATCGAACGCCACTCCCCTCACATGCCCGTTCATGGTGATCATGTGGCTGGTGGACTTCATGAGCGGGTCGATATCCGCAGAGACCTTCCAGCTGCCGCCGTCGATTTCCGCACCGCCTGTCAGGATCATCTCTTTGTTCGCGCCGGACCCTTTCTGCTTGATAGTGACGGAGCCGGAGACATTTATCTTGTGGATGACGCAGCTCATGGCCACCGTCAGCAGGGTCTTGGTGTTGTTTGCAAGAGTGGACAGTTTCGTTGTGAACGTAACAGTGAATCCCATGAAAGAGAACCCCACGGTCTGCTTCGATGCGTCGATGCCGACTATCCACTGAACCGCATCGACCGCCTTTTCCAATACGGCGTTGAAAAATTGGTCGAGCTTTTCCTCAATGAACCTGCACAGCATCTCAAGGGGTTCCATCAATATTCTGTACAGCTTCTCGATGATGGTCGCCACGTATTTCGACAGCTCGATAAGCGCCGAACCCAGGATCGAGAGGGCGTCCATGATCATCGACATCACCTTGCGGAGAGGTTCCAGAATAGGCGAGAGGAGTTTGATCAAAGTGTTCCAGACATCTACGAGAAGGGTATTGCTCGCAGTATAGTTCTTTACACCGGCAAGCCCCCACCCGCTTGCAACGATTATCTTCAGGTCCATGCAGATCTCCGAAGACCCTTTGAACACGGAATCGGAGACCCCCATAGAGGACTCAAGCACGCCGGAGCTTTTCACGGTGTATTCAAGACGGTCCTCTACCCTGACAGAGAAAGCAGTGGCGTACGATGCGCCCGTGTCTTCATTGAAGCCGGTGTAATGAACACAGTCCGACAGATTGTCGTTAGGTCCTTTGACATGTATCTTAGGTGATGAAACAGATGAAATTGACAGTTTCTCGATAGAGGTGTTCCCATCGGACCCGGTAAGCTTGAAGCTGTCTGTGCCAGATAGTTCTATGGGACCGCTGTATGCGTTAATGTTGGTGTTCTCTATGGCCTCGGAGCAAAGGGTCCTGATCCTGGTAGGGACATCGACCGCGACATCAACAGAAAAGACCCCTGCCTTAAAGATGGTCGTACAGATATCCTTGAAAACTCCCGACTTTCCCGCCCGGACATCGGCAAGTGCCTTCAGGCCGTTCAGGCAGCCGTCTACGGCATTCTCATACTGGGCGACCGCTTCTTTGACCTCGCTGCTGTTGAGTATCATGTCAGCGGCCCTTGTGATATCGCCGCCGTCAAAAGCGATGCCGGTTTTCTCGAGATATGACGTCAGGCCCGAAACGATGGAAGACCGGACGTTCTCTCTGAAAACATCTGTGCCGTATATCTTTCCGCTGTTCTCCGATATGGTCTTGAATATCGCCGAATAGAACGGATCGGATATGCTCTGTTCCTTGATGGCACTGTACATGATCCTGTCCACTTCCGAGTTCCCCTTCTTGAGAGCAGTGTCCACTGCTTTGTAGACGGATTCCATGAAACCTTCATCATCGCTTGGGTTGACTGGCACTCTTATTGTTCCCAGAGCTTTCGAGGTCCCGATGCTTACCGCTGCGGTGTTGATTATGTTCCTCAGCCACTCCCGTATCTCGTTCGTATCCTCTCTGTAATCGCTTTTGAATTTCGATATCTCTCTGCATGACATCAGGTCGACCGAAGGATAGCTCGGGCTGACGGTCATGGATGGTATCGTTATATTGCGGCCGCCGATGGTCGATTCTGTCCCGGGGATCTTTATCGAAGCGGTCTTTCCGCTGAAAAGATGCCTGTACATGTTGATGTCCAGCCCATTATCGGCCATCACGCGTTCGATGTACGGTGCGGCAGAGAATTCGTTTTTTCCCGAAAAGAATCCTCTCAGAGAGTCCCATGCGTTCTTGAGGCTGTCCAGTAGGAGGTCCGCCCCGCTGATGAGAAGATTGCCGTACAGATAATCGAACCACTTCAGTACCAGATCGTCCATTATGGATATGAGCGCCTGAGAATACACCGCAGAAAGATCGATCTCTATTTGGCCGCTCTTGGATATGAGCCAGTCCGCGATATCTATCCGTTCCATATTTTTATCTAAGCCGTCCGGCGCGCAGCGGAAGACAAGCAGACAGAGGACTTTCACCGAACTATCATATGCCGCTTTGACATCCTCGGCTGTTATTATCGACGAGGTGCCCATGCTGCCGTACTCCCCCAGCGCGCCGTATCCGTTCAACACTCTGTACTGAGCAAGCGCGGTAAGCTGATGGGTCATCATCTGAGACAGTGCGGACCCGTCATCAGAGACCATTATCTCGAACAGCGATCCCTGCTCAGCGGCGAGCGGCAAAGCGCACGTTCCGTCGGTCGAGATCTCTGTTGTTCTCAATATAGTCCCCGAACCTGAGACGAAATTCGCTGTATAGTGCCCTGTAGCTTTGAGATATGAAGGCATGAAACCATCTGTAAAAGCATCGGCAGATGTCATTTTGAGGGCCTCCG
This sequence comes from Methanomassiliicoccaceae archaeon, assembly GCA_009786295.1. GTDB lineage: Archaea > Thermoplasmatota > Thermoplasmata > Methanomassiliicoccales > Methanomethylophilaceae > Methanoplasma. The sequence continues at coordinate 11,412 of WQTN01000133.1, read as the reverse complement.
CCTCAAGGACGAAGTCATAATCCCTTACAGAAACGGAGATGCCCTTATCGGTAGCCGGGAAATTGGATCGCATCCATTCGCCGGACCGTTTCTTGAACGTCATGGCTCTATCGTCAAGAGAGCCGCCTTCCGGATCCGTGCTTATGCTGAAGATAAGTTCTCCGAGCCCCCTTTCCACAAATGTCTCTGTATCTTTTACCGCAGAGTCAAGCGAACCCAGCTCAAGCACTATATTATCTGCGGTATCCTTGATATCTTTTGACTGCGAGATCATCACTCCGTATGCCGATGCGATTATCAGCAACACTGCAGCAACGGCAACGAAAGGCATACCGCCGTCCTTTGACCTTTTGAATCCTTTGAATGTTCGTTTCATGCTTATTCCATGATGATCACACAGGTCGCCCAGATAAAGGTAGGAACTACAGTTAGGCAGTAGCAGCAAGAGGCATGCGGGCACAGATTAAAACATACGGCGGTTGCCACACGACCCATACATATGCAGACGTGCGCGCGACGAGAAGTATTATATCTTTTAAGTAAGTCTAAGGCTTGGTATTAATGACTTCAACAATGCAGAATTATGCAATCAAGAAGGGGCTTCCGAAAGAGACAAGGTCTGTCTGTCCGGAATGCGGGAAGATCCTTGATGCGACCTTATATGATAAGGACGGCAAGGTCTTCATGGACAAGACCTGTCCGGAGCACGGGAAATTCTGTGATGTCTATTGGTCCGACACTGAGCTTTTCCTCAAAGCGGAAGAATTCGCCCATGATGGTATCGGACTTAGAAATCCCATGGACAAGAACCTGAAGGACGGAGAGAACGTCCATGTGTTCATTGATGGTCAAAGGGTGGATATGCTCACATGCTCCGCCCTTGCGAACATCGATCTAACCAACAGATGCAACATGAACTGCCCGATCTGTTTCGCGAACGCGAACCAGCAGGGGTATGTCTACGAACCAGACTATGAGACAATAGTAAAAATGCTGGACGCGCTAAGGGCGGAAGAGCCGATAAAGTGCACCGCCGTACAGTTCTCCGGAGGGGAGCCCACGGTCCATCCGGATTTCATCAAGATAATAAAAGCGGCGAAGGAAAGGAACTTCGCGCAGGTCCAGGCAGCGACCAACGGGCTGGAATTCAGGAAGTACGATCTTCTGAAAGAGGCATCACTGGCAGGACTCAATACGATTTACCTGTCATTCGACGGATTGACCGATGATGTCTACCTCAGGGCAAGGGACAGGAAGATGTTCAAAGTGAAGCTTGATGTCATCGCAAACTGCAGAAAACTGAAAGAAGAGGTCGGGAAATGCCCGTCCATTGTACTGGTCCCCACAATCGTCAGGGGGATGAACGACCATCAGATAGGTGACATGGCAAAGTTCGCCTTTGACAATGCGGACATAGTGCGCGGGATAAACTTCCAGCCGGTGGCGTTCACAGGAAGAATGACCGGGGAAGAATTGTCGGAAGGAAGGTTCACGCTGCCGGATCTGATAAAGGCGTTCGGAGAGCAGACGGGATACACCGACAAGAACGACTGGTATCCCGTGCCCGTAGTGGCGCCGATATCCGACTTCGCGTCGATCATACTGAAGCAGAACAAGGTCACATTCACTACGCACCCGCACTGCGGCGTTGCGACATATGTGTTCATGGACGAGAAGGGAAATGTCACGCCTTTCCCCAGATTCATAAAAATAAGAGAGTTCACCGCAGGCCTTCAGGAAATTTCGTCAAAGGCGGAGAAGGCATTTTTCAAGAAGATATACGCAATGAAACTCTTGAAATTGCTGGACAGATCCATCATAGAGGAGAACCTCCCCGGAGGAATGTCGAAGGGTGAGTTCAAGAAGATGATGGCGAGCGTCATGAGCAAGAGGTCGAAGACGGCCTTGGCGGCATTCTCATGGAAGGTAATGTTCTTCGGCGGGATGCATTTCCAGGATATGCACAATTATGATGTGGAGAGAGTAAGACGCTGCGGCGTTCACTATATCACGCCTGATTGCCAGGTGATCCCATTCTGCGCTTACAACGGAGGTCCTGAATACCGCAAAGAGATAGAGAGCAAATTCTCGATACCGTTGGCCGAGTGGAAAGAGAAACACAAGAAAGAAGCTGCAGATCTGGAGGCGGCGCTGATAATCCCAGAGGACCAGAGGCCGGATTCACCTTAAGGAGCGATCTTGATGAAAGTAGATGTAGACAAGTGTTTGCATTGCGGCGGTTGTGTCGGATCATGCCCCGTCAATGCCATATTCCTTAACGATTTCGTTCTGGAATTCAGCAGCAAATGTACCAAATGCGGAAGATGCGTGAAGATATGTCCTGTCCACGCACTGTCAATGGAGGGAAGGCGATGAAGACCTACAAATGCGATATCGTCGTCGTGGGCGCAGGCCCCGGCGGAAGCATGGCGGCAAAATTCTGTGCCAAAGGCGGCCTCAGCACAATATTGATAGAAAAGAAGGCCGAGATCGGCGCGCCGCTCAGATGCGCCGAAGGCGTGTCCAAAAAATGGCTGGAAGAGGTCGGGATAGAGCCAGACCCGGCATGGATATGCGCAGACATGGTCGGCGCGGTGATCAGGTCCCCGAGCGGATACGAGTTCAAACTTGACGAGAGCCATGCCGGCTCGGAGGTCGGATACGTTCTGGAGAGGCATCTTTTCGACAAGGCCCTTGCCAGGGACGCTGCAGAGGCAGGCGCGAAGATAATGATGCGCACCTCATGCACAGACATCATTAGAGAGAACGGGAAGATCGTCGGCATAAAGGCCAAGAGCATGGGAGAAGAGATCGAGATCCGTGCGAAAGCGATAGTCGCTGCGGACGGATACGAATCTCAGGTCGGAAGATGGGCCGGGATAGATACCACGCTGGAAATGAACAATATCGATTCATGCCTCCAGTACAGGATGGTGAACGCGGACATCGACCCTGAGTACTGCGAGTTCAACATCGGAACATCGATAGCGCCCGGAGGATATCTGTGGATATTCCCCAAGGGCAACGGCGTTGCCAATGTGGGGATCGGAGTGATGGCGAAATTATGCAAAGACGCCGAACCGAAGAAGTACCTCGACAAGTTCATTGCGGAGGACCCCAGGTTCAAGAACAGCCAGCCAGTGGAGGTCGTTGCCGGGATGGTATCCACCTGCCCCGGGCTCGACTGCGCAGTGGGCGACAATGTCATCCTGGTAGGGGACGCCGCAAGGATAATAGATCCCATAACCGGCGGCGGGATATGCCACGCATGCAGAACAGGCATGTACGCCGGGCTGGTGCTCACAGAGTGCGCCAAGAAAGGGGATTTCTCCAAAAAAGCGCTCATGCCGTATGAGAAGATGTGGCGCGACAGGATGGAGGACAAGCTCTACAGGAACTGGATGGCCAAAGAAAGGCTGGCGGAGCTTGATGACAAGACCATCGATGAGCTTGTGAAGCTGATCTCTGGATCGGACATCAAAGAGGTCAACGTCTATAACCTTCTCAAAGTGGTCAAAGAAAGGTTCCCGAAGGTCGTGGAAGGCTTCGAAGATCTTATTTAAAAACGTGGCGCACAGCCACTTTATTCTCTTTTTACTGAGACCTTCATTCCGTCCACGCCGGTCTTCACAACGAACGGCATCCCGCCGCGCGATGCGATGGCATCGCATACTTTGTCCGGCTGGTCCGTAAGGACCACGATGCTTCCTCCGCCGCCGGCACCGGTGAGCTTGGCACCGTATGCATACGGAAGGGAGGCGTTGACAAGTTTGTTCAGTTCGTTTGACGATACGCCCAGGATAGAGAGGAGCTTATGGTCCTTTGTCATAAGCTCTCCGAGCTTCACAACATCATCGGCACGCAGAGCATCCATTCCCTCAAGGGTTATCTGCCCGATCTCGTTGATGATGTCGAAGGCGAATCGGTTGCTGTCCTTGTATTTCCTGACCTTCTCCACAAGAGGTCCGGTAGCCGCTCTTATCCCGGTATAACCGACGACAAAGGTCATCGCCGGAATCTCTATCTTTGATACGTGCCAAGTATGTTCGTTCTTCGATATGTCCCAAAGGCGGTCGCTCTCGCTTCCCGACACGTTCAGAGCTATCCCGTGACCATGGGCGGAGGCTGAAGTATCCATCGGGCTCCCTCTTCCCTGGCTGAAGTACTCTGCTTCAAATGCTTCCTCCGCAACCTCCCTTTCGCTCACAGATCTATCGCCGAGGGCGCGCACAGCGGCCGAGAATGCCACAGACAATGCGGCGGACGACCCCAGTCCGGAACCTGTAGGTATCCGGCTGTCCATCTGTACGGATACAGAGGTCATGCCGTTCCTGCCGAGGATGTACTTCATATGGGGGTTGGTTCTGAGATCGGCAACTTCGCCGTTGATCCTGAACTCGTCATCACCTTTTACGGTCATGTGGAACCTTCGGTCTATGGCAAGCGCGATCGCAGGCTTGCCGTAAACGACCGCATGTTCGCCCAGTATGACGAACTTACCTGGAGCAGAAGCAGATATCTCGATCATTCTGTCAGACCATATTTGGAGAGCACTTCTACTATGGCGTCGTTCGGCGTCCTTTTATCAAGAAGGGGCTGAGGTATCTCCCACCATTTCTCTTCGAACTCCTCAAGTGCCATTTCGTATGTATCGTCATCCGGGAAGTCATCCCTCTTTACGCCCATAAGTGCCTGTTTCAGTTCTTTGAACAGATCCACTTTGAACTTCTTGTTCGTGAGCTAGGCAGCGATGCACGTATCGAAGTAGGACACGGACTCCAGCCCGAGGTCCACCGGGCTTGCGTCAAATATCAGATCAAGCACGCTGTTCGCGGTCATGCTGAAGATCATCTTCCGCTTTGCGTCCTCGGGGATATCCAATTCATCAACTTCTTTGGCCATGAGCTCATATGTAAGATCTCCGAGAGCGGCAACTCTGCCGGGGTTCTTCCCGTACAGGTGCTTCTCTATAAGTTCTTCTTCGGAGGGTTCCTCTTCGTTCAGACCGAACAGGTCTGCGTTTGGATCGTCAAGATTGATTCTTTCTGCCATATTATCCACTCTTTAGTTTTCCCATAATGTCTGCAAGTATATCCATCCCTGCATTGATCTTCTTCTCATCCGCCGCATACGAGAACCTCAGATGTCCCTCTCCGTACTTTCCGAAGGAGGATCCAGGGGTGCAAATGAGGCCGTTCTTCGCAAGCATATTCGCCAGATCCTCCGATGTCATATTAATGTCATATGAAGGGAAAGCGTAGAAAGAACCTTTCGGCGGCACGATATGCATGCCATCGATGGCATTGATCCGTTTGGAGATAAGGTCTCTTCTGGCCTTGAATATTTTTCTTGCGTTCTCAAGGTAGCTATCGATCACCGGCAGAGCATTTAATATGCCATACTGCGATGGCATATTAGGGCTGGCACACACATGATACTGCATCTTGATCAGGTCGTTCATGATATCTTTGTTTGAAAAGATGACACCCATTCTCCATCCTGTGACCGCCATCATTTTAGAGAAGCCGTTGACCACAACTGCCCGGTCCAGGTGGTCCATGAAGGAATAATGCTCTCCTTCGTAGATGTAAGCATCATAGACCTCGTCGGAAAGTATCATCAGGTCGTGGTCCTCCGCAAGGTCCAAAAGCGCCTTGTATGTAGGTTTGTCGAGCACGCCCCCCGTAGGGTTGGCGGGGCTGTTCACGACCATCATCTTTGTCTTTTTTGTGATCAGATCTTTCATATCCTCTATGTCGGGGAGGAAACTTCCTTCCGTAAGCCTGTATTCCAGAGGCTTGCCTCCCGCAAGTATGGTGTGCGGAGAGTATATCACGAATCCCGGGCTGGGAATGAGCACCTCGTCCCCAGGGTTTATGAAGGCCTGCGTGGCCTCAAGGAGCGCCGAGGAGCCGCTTGGCGTTATCATCACATTATCTGCAGATATTCTGCCGTATTTCGAGAACCACTCGGCTACACCCTTTCTTAATTCCATGATGCCGGCGGTCGGCCCGTATTTGTTCAACCCTCTGGATGCCGCTTCGTTCATTCCTTCGATAGCTTCTCTCGGAGGGTCCAGGTCGGGCTCTCCCAGACCGAGGTTGACAGAATTCGGCCCGGCAAGATCGAACATCTTCCTGATACCGGACATGGGAATGGACCCAAGCCTGTCTGATGTCTTCATGGATAGGTCATCGCCCGCATATTATATTGATTTATTTTTCAAATGATTTTTTTAACCAGTTCTTTCCTCAGGAAGGAACAAACGTCCAAAGTAGACCATTTATATCTTTGGAGTAAGGTACGTCTGCATGGAATACCACGTTGTTGACGTGTTTACGGATAAATTGTTCGGAGGAAATCCTGCCGGGGTCTGTTTGCTTGGCGAATGGTTACCAGATTATATTCTGCAAAAAATTGCGGCCGAGAACAATCTGTCGGAAACAGCGTTTTTAGTAAAGCATGATGCCTATTATGACCTGCGCTGGTTCACGCCGTCCACAGAGGTCGATCTTTGCGGCCATGCTACAGTTGCAAGCGCATTTGTACTGTTCGAAGGAGCGGAACGAACTGCAAACAAGATCAGATTCAGGACCATGAGCGGCATTATGACCGTGGCCAAAGAAAAAGACCTGCTTTATCTCGATCTCCCTTCGCGTCCGGTCGCGGTCTGCCCATCATATCCGGCTTTTGAAAGAGCATTCGGTATAACTCCCGCCGCCGTCTATAAAGCGGTCGATTTCTTAGTGATGCTTAACAGCGAGAAAGAACTTCGGGACATAGATCCTGACTTTGCTGCTCTCAAAAAAATAAAAGAGGAAGCAGGAATCGATAACGACAGCTTCGGGATAATCGTTACAGCCAAAGGAAATGACTGTGATTTCGTCTCTCGTTTCTTTGCGCCCAATGCCGGAATAGACGAAGATCCAGTAACGGGACGCGCCCATTGTTCTCTGATACCGTTCTGGAGCGAAAGACTTGGTAAAACCGAACTCACAGCGAGGCAATTATCAAAGCGCGGCGGAGTACTGTACTGCGAAGATCGCGGCGATCGCATAAGGATCGGCGGCAAAGCTGTCAGGTATTCAAAAGGCAATATCTGCATACAGTAAATATTCGTTGTGAAAAGCAAAAACCGCATGGTCCGGACAGGATCCGACCTCAGGTGCTGTTGCCGCATAATATACAACACTCTGCACAGACAAACGACAAACTTGCAGCCTGACGGCAAAGGCAGAGCGACACAGAAGATTTTTTGAGCATTATTATTAACTGATTGTGCAATATACCGTCATGGTAAAGGTCGACCCGTCCTTATGGATGGTCCTGAATGTTGTCGGAATGGCCCTGTTGGTAGTCGGAGCCCTGTCGATCATGCTGATCACGCCTCCCGAGTCAACGATATCGGCCGTGTTCATGGCCGCGGGAATAATACTCATTGTTGTCTCGGCCGTGTTCGTAGGCATAGACGGCCATAAACTCAGAAAGGAAGATGAGGAATTCAGGAGATTCGAGGCGATAAGGGACGAGGCGCGCCGGGTGCCGGACGACCTTAAAGAAGGATATGTCATAGACTATACCGCAGAAGACCCGGACAAGGCGATCAGCTACAGGAGCAACAAACCCGAACTGCATCGCGATGAGTTTTCTGATGACAACTACGATGACAGCGATGTGGTAATAATATATTCTAACTGAGGTGCCACATGTCTGCGAAGAAGGCTTTGAACGGAGACATATTGTATCTTATTTTCGACACCGCCAATATGCACAGGTGGAACGACCATCTGACAATAGTAGATCTCACAGAGCTTGACAAGCAGGCGCACAAAGCGGCCATCTCATGGGTGCTTGGGAAATATGAGGAGACAGAGACAGGCATCAGGCTTGACTGGACCAGGATAATAGAGCATTCGCTGTTCTCTCTCATCCAGCGGAGCGCTATGACAGACCTTAAGCCTCAGGTCTTTCACAGGATCATATCCGAAAAGTCAGAAGAGGTCAACAAGTACGTGGTCAGTTCTTTTGACGAGAATGTGCCGGACATCGATCCGAAGTTCAGGTCCAGGCTGAAGGATTACCTTTCGTCGGATAAGACCTCGAAGGAGGACGACATAATCCGAGCGGCCCACTACCTTGCGACAAGATGGGAGTTCAAGACCGTATATGACGCGAACCGCTCCATGTACGGGATAGAGAACACGAAAAGGGAGATCGAAGAGCAGATCATGCAGCATAAGGATCTGATAGGCGTCGAAAAGCAGATGGACGATGAGAACACCTTTGATTTCATCGATCTTATAGGCCAGCTGAGATTCCAGCAGAGGTGGGCAAGGACCCCGAGGATACCGAGGACCACCGTTCTCGGCCATTCGCTGATGGTAGCGAATATGATGTTCCTCCACGATCTCGACAGGGAAGCGGACAGCAGGCAGATCTACAACAACTTTTACACAGCATTATTCCATGACCTTCCGGAGGTCCTCACTAAGGACGTCATCACCCCCATCAAGGCGAACGTCGGGGGCCTGGCGCATCTTCTTGAGTCGTATGAGAGAGAGCTTGTCCAGTCCAGGATAATGCCTCTTGTGCCGGTGTCTTGGCATAAGGAGATAGAGTTCATGGTCTACGAACCGTTCACTGACGCAGACGGCGGAGAGTTCGGAAGAAGGGCAGGCAAGGACATAAAATTGTGCGACATCATGGCGGCGTATATCGAAGCAAGGGCCTCAAGATATTACGGCACATCCTCAAAACCTCTGCAGAACGGAGAGAAGGAACTGAGGAAGAAGCTCGAGAGCACCGGCGGAAGCATAGGTGCCAAAGAACTCCTGGAACGCCTGGATGTCATCCTGAAATGATCATCCTATGGTCTCTTGCCCCATCATGTATTTCCTGAGTACCTCTGGTATCGTGACAGTGCCGTCCTTGTTCTGATAGTTCTCAAGTATGGCCACCATTGTCCTGGGCAGAGCAAGCCCGGAGCCGTTCAGGGTATGGATGAACTCGCTCTTCAGATGAGGCTCCGGCCTGAATTTGATGCGGGCCCTTCTCGCCTGGAAATCTGTGAAGTTCGAGCATGAGGAGGCCTCAAGCCATACATCGTTCGCCGGGGCATGGAGCTCCAGGTCATAGCATTTGGAACATGAGAAGCCCATATCCCCTGTGCACAGAAGAAGAACGCGGTACGGGAGGCCGAGTCCTGTTATCAGTTCCTCCGCATCTCCTCTAAGCGTCTCGAGGACATCATAGGAGGTGTCAGGATGAACGAATCTCACCATCTCCACTTTATTGAATTCGTGGACCCTGATGATCCCCTTCGTGTCGGCGTGCTTTCCCACCTCTCTTCTGAAAGAGGGGAGATATGCCGTATATAGTATCGGCAGCCGGTCCTTTTCGAGTATCTCATCCATGAAAAGGTTGGTTACCGGCACTTCGGCCGTGGGGTTCAGGAACATGTCGTCCTTTTCCATGTAGTACATGTCATCTTTCAGGTTGGGGTACTGTCCGGTACCTGTGAGGGCGGTCTTGTTCACTACGACCGGAGGGAACACCTCGGTGTAGCCCTGGACCCTGTGCGTATCGAGGAAGAAGTTGATCAGTGCGCGTTCGAGGCGTGCGCCGTCCCCCTTCAGGCAGTAGAATCCGCTGCCTGCGACCTTCACTCCTCTGTCGAAATCTATGATGTCCAATGCTTCGGCTATCTCCCAGTGCTGCTTGGGGGCGAAGTCGAACTTCTTTTTCTCCCCGCGCTCGTAGACGACTACATTCTCAGTGCTGTCCTTTCCTATCGGTACGGAGGAGTGAGGCATATTGGGGATGTTGAGCACGCAGTCTTCCCTTATCACTTCAAGTTCGGCTATCCTCGCGTCGTTGTTCTTTATCTTCTCTGCGACATCGCGCATCTCGAGGACCTTTGCATCCTTCTCATCGCCTTTTCCCATCTTGGAGATCTGCACGGACACCTCGTTCTTTACTTTCCTCAAACGGTTGTTCTCGTCAGTCAGCGATCTCCATTCCGAATCTGCGGAAAGGAACCTGTCCAGGATATCGGTGTCCCTGTTCCTGTTCGTAAGCATCTGCCTGATCATCTCGGGCTGTGCTCTTATTATGTTAACATCAAGCATACCCATCCCTCAGAACTTCTTTTGGCTCAGCGAAGACCATGTGCGTTTGTCCGTGAGCACGATGACGCCTCCTCTGACATCCACTATGACGGAGTTCGTGGATGAGGCAAGCTCTTCGGCGATGTCCTTCGGACCGCCGTCCGCTGTATTCAGGACCTTTACCTTGATCAAACGGGCATTTTTGAGCTGGGCTGTGATCTCGTTAAGAACGCCCTCGTCTATCCCGTCCTTTCCTACATGTACCGTGGGGCTGAGATCTTTGGCACGCCTCATCAGTTCTTTCTTTGCTTCCTTCTCCGTCATTTTCTTTTCTCCTTTATGTAGGGCATCCTTTTCAGTCCGCCGCAGTGATGGCATCTCGTTACCACTTTTCCTCCCGTCAGCCTGACGGTGCAGTTGGTCCCTGGAATAAGAGGCATCATGCACTTCTTGCAGTGTCTGAATCCTTCAGGCATGCCTGCCCTTGTCTTCTTTCCGATCCTTCCTGCCAATGAGACATATCTTTTCGCAAGGTCCTCCCTGCCTTCGGCCACAGCATCTTTTGACAGCTCGGTGAGTATCGAGATGCGTTTCTCGCCTATATTAGCGACCGCGCTTCTGGAGATGCGCCTTTTTGACATGTTCTCCGATGTGAGTTAAGATACTGGTATAAAAGATTATATGTCTGTTCTTACTGCATTCGGAAAATTGCGATTCTGGGGCATGACGTGCCTGATATGCAATGTCAATTAGACAAGTATTATTGAGAGGAAATGCATTTTATAGATATGTATCTGAAACGGAGGTCACAGGTATGCTTAACTGCGCCTTTTTGCGCGGCGTCAATGTCAATGGGCGTACTCTGAAAATGGCAGAGGTCTGCGAAATGTTCCGCTCCATCGGAATGGAACAAGTGTCCTCTGTGCTAGCCACCGGCAACATAATCTTTCAGACCAAAGGAGATATGCCTAAGCTGCGCGAAACACTTGAGACAGCTTTGAGCAAGAACTTTCAAATGGAGTCCAAGCTGTTCGTCAAGAACACAAATGAGATAAAATCGATGCTGGACGCCGTTCCTTATGCGTCCGATCCGGACTGGCATATTTACATCTTCATCTGTGATGCGGGATTCGAACAGGTTTTGGTGGAGGAGTTCAAGACCGCCGCATCAAGCGGCCGATCGGACGAATCGGCAGCGGTAAAAGATGGGTATTTTTATTGGCGGGTAAGAAAAGGAAGCACATTGGATACGCCATTCTCTAAAATCCTCAGCAGCCGCAGGCTTAAAGAAAAATTCACCAGCCGC
>WQTN01000132.1 GCA_009786295.1 Methanomassiliicoccaceae archaeon | reverse complement strand
GAACAGTAAGCAGACAGATGCGGAGTATTTGCCTCCGGCGGGGGTCGAGGCGGAACGCAGCATGTGGGACAGGACCGCCAGGAATACGATCGACGAGACGGAGATCATCATGGACGAAAGCTCGTCTATGAGCACGGAGTAGGACCCCCATGCCGATGGGATCGGGAATGTATATGCGATATTCCCGCCGTAAAGGAACAGCGGATATGCCAATGTCCCGAAGAATGCGGACAATCCGCACAAGGATCCGGCAATATGCCTGGAATGTCTCGCTGAGATCATCCCCGTCATCATCCCGATGGCCGCAGGGAGTAACATCAGGACCAAGTATATGCTGTCATGCTCAGAAAACATCATGCATCCCTACAATCCGACATATCTGTACCAGATTCCCCTTATTTCTGTGATTAATCCATAAATGGATGCTATTTAAATGCTTTTATCCGCGGAGCGGTAAGGCGTGTATTTTCAGCTGTGTAAATATTTATATGGCAGAGAAGAATCTGTGGGTGCATGGCAAAGAAGAAAAGGCGCATAGTCGAAGAGAAAGAAGAGGAGTATGAGTTCATACCTCCTGAGTTCGATGAGCGCGAATTCATCCTAAAGGACATCTACGGGACGAAGGTGCTGTTTGTCATCACCGGCCTGGCGGTATTGGTCGGGGTGATCGGTTCTTTGCTTTACATTTCCCTTGAGGGCGATCTGAGATGGATTATTGCGACGCTTTTGGCATTCGCAACGGTTCTCGGGATGAAGAAATTGCTTATGCTGATGAAATTCCGCGCTGATCTTCTTGAAATGAAGACCATGCTGGGAAATTATCTTCTTTTCCTGATGCTCGCACTGGGCGTATGCATAGTGCTCATCAACGTTATATGAACGCTCAGACTTCCCAGCTGTTCATCGGGTCCAGCAATTCTGTGAGCAGCAGAGGGTTCGTCTCGTTAAGGGATGCTTCATGATCCCTTATTTTCATATTATCGGGGTCTATCTCCCTTCCTATGCCGGAGACCGCCGCCTCATCGGCAAGCATCTCCTTCGCGGTGAAATACATCCTTTCCGCGATCACGTTCCAGCATCCCTCCTCTATAAAGGGCGGGCCGTAGATGTTGTTCTTCCATTTTGAAAGGAAAGGATCGGCCGCTCTCACCCATACCGGCGGTCCCGTGTGTTTGTATGTCTTTGAGAGGACATCGCGCTCCAGCTCGAAGACGATCTCAAGTTTCTTCTCATACATCTCATGGACCGTTCTCAGAACGGTATAATCGAAATCGTTGAGTTTCCGTGTAAGCGCGTAGCGCGTTTTCCATAACTGGGAGTAAAGGTTGTCTTCGATGACATCCGGCCGGTCGAAGACCACTGTGACCATCCTTGATCCGTTGTTATCGGATATCATCTGCAGTTTTTCCCTTGAATAGGGCTGTCTCTCCAGAGGGAAGAAGAACTTCTCGGACGGGGATGAAAGGTATGCTTTCGACGCCACGATGAAAAGCGCCATGGTGTCGAGGTGGACGGCGGAGGCGACGTTCCTTTTCTGATCAACGGGGTCATAGACGACCAGGGGGCCCATTATCGGCGGCCCCTTCTTCTCCAGCACTATCGCCATCCCTTCTCTCCACTCGTTTGCTCCCTCCAGCACTCTGCGGAAGCTTCCGTAATGGAGGATGAGGAGTTCGCAAAGGTATCCGGAGAACCCTCTTGTGTTGGGTTCCGCGCCGTACACTCCTATCCCCTTCATGAACCTCTTGAGGAGCCGGACCTCGTCCTTTTGCGGATCCTTCAGCTTGTCGAGTATGTATTGGGTGTGGAAAGGGGTTCGGTCGACGGCGGTCCTGAGCTTATCTGTTGTTTTGATGGAATAGCTCGGCACAAGGTCGACATCCATGCCCATATACGTGCCGCGCGTATAGGGATGCTCCGAGTATACCTTCTCTCCGCCCTTCATCAAGGCCTCTCCGACGGAGAGCCCGATCGTCTCGAGATCTTTGTGGGAGACTGTCTCCGGGAAAAGAATGAACAGATCAATATCGGGATCGGACAGATATGTGCCTTTGGCATATGAGCCGACAAAACGGGTCTCTACGTCTATGTTGTGTTCTTTGACGTAGTCCTCGACTTCTTTCTTCAAAGCATTTGCGATGTCGTCAATCCGCTTCACTTCTTCCGCGGTCGGTTTGATCTTCTCCAATATTTGGGACTCCAAACTCATTGAAGAAAATACGCGTTGTGGATTTAAGCATTGTCCGAAACACAACGCTTCTCAGGGGGAGCTGTCGGGGATCCACTCATCGTCATATGTTTTGGATTGCGATATGGAAATAGCTTTGTCGATATCCAATATGTCCAGGTCCCGGACGGATATTGTTCTCACTCCGGTCCTTTTTTCTGCCTCCAATGCCTGTTTTTTTGGGTCTTTTTTGATCATCATTATTCCCAAATGGATGAAGACCGCCAACTCCGGCTTGACGATATCGATGAAAGCGGCAGCGTCCTCCGTGCACAGGTGGTAAGGTATCCGCAGGTCGTCAGGGGTCGTGACCGGAAGTATCAGCACGCGGCTCCCTCTGTGCTGCAGGGCGATTTCCTCAGAATAACCAGTATCGCTGACGTAGGAGACGGTGCCGCAGCCGCTGTCGAACCTGAAACCAACATTGGTGGGGTCGCTGTGGTCTGTTCTGCACACTTCCGTCCTCAGGCCGTCTATGTCAATGACGGTGCCGGGTTCAAGCACGGTCACATCCCTGATGATCCCCAGATGATATTTCGAGATACAGGGCCCCAGTGCCCCTTCCCCCCTGATGACAGTGGGACTGCCGTAAAGATGCCCTCTTTTCTTCCAGCATCCGAACGTCATGCCCTCGATGACAGACTCAGCGTCAGAATAATGGTCGGGATGCGCATGAGAGACGATCAACGAATCCGTTTTTGAAGGATCGTAATGTATCTTCTTCATATTGGTCAGGGCCCCTGGCCCAGGATCTATGTGCAAATGCTTCCCGTCACCGTGTTCCACGAGTATTCCTCCCGTAGAGCGGGTCTGATACATGGTGGTGTGCCTCCCGCCGCCGGTACCAAGGAATGTCATTCGGAACACCATAAAGTCAGATGGACGTATCGCTATATCTTTTTTTCAATCTGCGAAACGGTTATTACATTAAATAAGAATCCAGAGGCATGATCACAGCCGTAAGGGACGCATGGATTGTCACGCAGGACTCCCAGAGAAGGATACTCAGAGGCGATGCGGTCATCGACGGGGAGAGGATAGTCTCCGTCGGAGAAAGATACAAGGGGGCGGCCGATAAAGAGATCGATGCTTCGGGAGACATCGTTATTCCCGGGCTGATAAACACCCATACACACATCGCGATGACCGTTATGAAAGGCGTCGTCGATGATATCCCGTTCCCCAAATTCCTTGAAAGGGTGTTCAGGATAGATTCGGACAGGACCGACAGGGACCTGGAGATAGGCACGAAGATCGGATGCGCAGAGATGATCCGCAGCGGCACGACCACCTTCGTGGACCTTTATTATTCTGAGGACATCATCGCAAAGGCGACCGCAGAAGCGGGGATAAGAGGGGTCCTGTGCTGGTGTGTTCTCGATGAAGAAATGACGACCCAGAAGGGAAATCCTTTGCAGAACTGCAAAAGATTCTATGACGGTTTCAAGAACAAAAGGAAAATAGTTCCCGGAGTAGGGCTGCAGGGAGTATACGTCTGCAATGAAGAGACATGCAGAGGTGCGAAGGAATTCTCCGATGAGAAGGATATCCCGCTGACGTTCCATCTTTCGGAGACCAGAGAAGAGGTCAACAACCACAGGAAGAAGACTGGAAAGAGACCTGCCGAATGGCTGAACGACATAGGCGTTCTTGGTAAGAATGCGATCGCTGCGCATTCGGCATGGCTGACGATGAACGAAGTAAGGCTGATGGCAGCTGCCGGAATGTCGATATCGTCATGCCCGGTCTCCAACATGAAGTTGGCGACTGGAGGGGTGGCCCCGATACCGGAGTTCCAGAGATACGGAGTGAATGTCACGGTCGGAACGGACGGGAGCACGACCAACAACAGCCTTGACCTGATGGCCGAGATGAAAACGCTGGGATTGCTTCAGAAGTCCAGCAGATGGGACCCGACGGTCGCAAAAGCGCAGGAACTTTTGGATTTTGTCACTGTGAACGCCGCGAAGGCAATAGGGATGCAGGATTCCCTCGGTTCGATAGAAGCGGGAAAATATGCCGATATTGTGATACTTGACGGCGGAGCGCCCAACCTCAGGCCGCTGCTACCCGAGAACATGATATCGAACATTGTCTATTCCGGATCATCCTCTAATGTGAAAACAGTGATGTGCCAGGGAGATGTTGTCCTGGAGAACGGCAGGATGACCACCATCAATGAAAAAGAGGTGCTGTCGGGTTCGGAGGAGATATGGCGCTCGCTGTGTCTGAGGTGAACCAGGCAAACATCAGCCCGAGGATAAAGTTCGAGAACCCTGACTGGGAAAGCATCGCGGAGGCAGGATGCCTTTGTGCCGATATGCACGTTCATACAGATTGTTCCGATTCGAACAGCAGCATCAAAAGGCTGCTGGAGATCGCCAGATCAAGGAATGTGGGGATAGCGGTCACCGACCATAATCTGATAAGTTCGCTTGAGGGAATGGATCTGGACAAAGAAGACGTGTTCATCATTCCGGGAATGGAAGTGAGCACATCGGACGGGCCGCACATACTCACATACTTCTACGAAATCAACGATCTCAGAGATTTTTGGCAGGAGAACATCAGGCCGCGGCTGCAGGCATGTCCGTGGCTTGCTCTGAGAGACTGCACGACCGAGAAACTCCTAGATCTTCTGGAGGATCAGAACTGCGTCGTATCCGGAGCGCATCCTATGGGATATCTCGGATCGAACAAAGGCGTCGAGATATGCAACAGGAAGGGATACCTCTCCGACGAAACGATAAGCAGGCTGGATGCATACGAGGTGATCTGCGGCGGGATGACCCGCGAGGACAACATCGAGGCGATAATGTCCTTCAGGAAATACGGGCTTGGGATAACAGGCGGAAGCGACGGACACATCGCAGAGGACCTGGGCTCGGTCGTGACAGTATCAAAAGCGCACGATGTCGAAAGCTTTTTGAATAATATCCTCAAAGGAGAGAACGCCGTCAGGGGCTCAGAGAAGGATTTCCCGAGGAGGGCGCTCACCGGCCTGACATCTTTCTATCATTTCCTGGATCATACACCATCTGTCCTCAGAGTGCAGTCATATCAAATGGCAATGACAATCAAGCGCGGAACAAAGAGGAAGATCAGTAAGAGGAACTAAGAGATTAGCCATATCAACACAGAATAGGTTGAAATATAGATTGTGTATTGAGTAATATATGCCATCTGATAGTCCTATTGAGATTGTTGATCTACGAAGGGAATACGGTCAGTTTGTTGCCGTTAACAATCTGGATCTCAATATAAGAAAGAATAGTTTCACGGGGTTTTTGGGGCCTAACGGTGCCGGTAAAAGCACCACGCTGAAGATACTGACACATCTGATAAACGCCACTTCAGGGAACGCTTATCTCAATGGAGTGGATGTGGTCAAGGATCCTAAGGAAGCACTGTCAAACGTCGGAACCGTGGTAGAGACACCGGAGTTCTACACATACCTCACGCCGATAGAGACGATGAAGTATATCGGAGAGATACTGGGCATGAGCCACGAAGCGATAAAAAGCGAAACAGACATTATTCTTGAAAAAGTCAAGATGACGGAATGGGCAGACAAACGCATTGGGACATTTTCTAAAGGAATGAGACAGAGAATCGCTCTAGGTCAGGCGCTTATGAACAGCCCAAGCATAATCATACTTGACGAACCTACATCGGGTCTTGATCCGAGAGGGATGGCAGAGACTCGAGAGATACTGAAAAACCTCAGGAACGAAAAGAGTCTGACAGTCTTGATGAGTTCCCACCTCCTGTATGAGGTCGGAGACCTCTGCGACAGAGTAGCCATAATCAACCACGGTGCGCTTCTTGTGCACGATGACATTGACAATGTGATAAAGACGGACGATACCAGAAGAATCACTGTAAAGCTTAATGGAACACCGACACAAGATCTTCTTGGCAGAATCTCTGCATTGCAGAATGTGGTCTCGGCAGAACGGCTCGGCAACGATATCGAGATTAGGTTCAAAGGAGATGCGAATGCAAAAGCAAAGCTGTTCAGCGATCTGGGTCTGCTGAATGTCGGAATATATGAACTATCTGAGCAGGGCACGCTTGAGACAACCTACCTCAATTTAATTGCGGAGTCGAGATAATGTACGTAGAAGCAGACGATTTAAGACAGATATTAGTGATAACAAAGAACGAGATAAGGAAATTCATTCGTGGGAAGAGACTTCTGATATATGTGGTAATTGCTGCGGCGATGTTCATACTTGCCTCCTTCCTCCCGTACATTTTTAATGAGTCGTGGCACAGTGCGATAGATTTTCTGTCGACTCACTTAGGGTCTCTCAATATTCTGGTGATTATCGCTGTAACGCTTTTTGCATCATCCACCTATGTGTCTGAGTTTGAAGAGAGGACCGCATTAATACTCTTTACTAGACCCGTGAAGAAGACCACGATATTCATTGGCAAGTTCATAGGATGTTTCATCATGGAAGCGGTGGTTTTAATGGGATATTATGTCGCAATAGGCGTGACATTTCCATTCTTCGATGATGGTCCAGCCATAAGCGGATATATTGCGTCGTTTGGAACAATCATACTATTCCTCTTTGCCGCTTCTGCGCTGGCATCTGTGTTTAGCGTGACAATGAAAAAGGCCGGTACAGCGGCGATAATGACATTTGTGACAATGTTTCTTCTGATATCGATTATTAGCGGATCGATATACTTGTCCACAGGAGAAATGCCGTGGTACATGCTTGATTATGCATATTATTCGGTGTTCCTCTGCATCCCTAATATTGATAACTTACTTATTGATTTTGAACTAGTGTATGGAATCCTCACAATGATCATGTGGGGCGCAGTGGCCACAATCCTCTCGTGGGTTCTCTTTATCAGAAAAGAGATGTGATTACTGTGTTCTGAGAACTCTAGCAGGGTTTCCGGCAACAACGGTGTCGGGAGCGACGTCCTTAGTGACAACGGAACCTGCTCCGATAATGGAGCGGGCCCCGATCGTCACACCCGGAAGGATAACGGCTCCCGCGCCTACCCAAACATCTTCTTCTATCTTTATCGGGAGACAGGACACAGACCAATCCCTTCTTTTTTCTGCTTCAAATGGATGATTGGCTGTAACGATCATCGTTCCCGGACCTATGAGAGTATTATCTCCGATGGATATCTCGCCGGTATCCAGAAGGATGCAGTTGTAGTTGATCAGTACGTTCTTTCCGAGTTTGATGTTGAATCCCAGATCGCAATGGATCGGAGGAACGACCTTCGTGCGTTCATCGACCTCATAACCAAATAGGTCAGAGAGCGCTGCCCTTCTCTCCTCGGAAGTGAGCGGCAATGTGTTGTATCTGCGCCTCTTTTCAATACATTCTTCCAGTGCTCTGTTGTAAACATCATGGCCGGGGGTATCTGCTCCCACTGCTTTTCCCGAACGGAGTATGTCCCAAACCGAGGGCTTTTCCATGAAAGGCCATTGAATACGGGGTTAATTAACCCTTATGTGGCTGAGCAGCTTTGATTGACGTTGCGGTCTCGCCGTTATTCGATCGTGAAATCCTCTGATCTGAAATTGCCGTAAGATCTGCCGGAGTCAGCTGTGAACTTCAAAACACAATAGTCCGGGTCGGTGACCCCTTTTGAGTAGTACATGGTGTCGCCTTCTCTCCAGATCATTTCTTTGCTTGCTTTGTCTTCCAAGACCTCCATTGTGCCTTTCAGCATAACGCCTCGGAAGAATCTGCCGTCGTAGAAGTAAATGCACGCTTTCGGTTCTTTACGGTACTGCGATACCCGCATGGAAGAGGTGTTCGTTGTAAAGAAGAAGGTCTTGAGGCCTTCTCTTTTTCTCGGGGCCAGCATGGCCTTCATATTGGGATAGCCGTCCTCATCAACGGAGCCGATGAAAGAAAACTTCTGTTTGTCTATCAGGTTGCCTATTGTCTGCTCTGCATTCCTCATAGCGATTCATTGCTTTGTGAAAATATAAAATTACTTTCTGCAGTCGCTTTGGATCTTCTTCGTTTGAATTTCGTCAAAAAACCTGTTAGCCAGATTGAGATGGTCCCCACCCCCTGATTTGAACAGGGGACCTGCTGATTTCAGCGGCTGTATCGGATTCCTCCGAGAACACTCTACAGTCAGCCGCTCTAGCCAGGCTGAGCTAGGTGGGGTAAAACAGGATAAAGGATAGGCTATTTAAATGTAATCACATCAGAAAAATCATCCGATGTAGCCCAGATCGGGGCGGTCGCGCTCCCCCATCTCTTTGACCTTCGCAGTAAGCTCATCGATTTGTTCGGACTTGTCCTGAAGCTCTTTAAGATCAAGGTCCACGCCCAATTTCTTCATCAGTACGCAGACCATTGCCATTGCGCTCTTGTGGTCGACGAAGTATCCGGATGTCTCTCCCATTAAGCATATGGAAGGAATATTGTATATCTTCCCGAATCCCACGAACAACCCGCTGGCGCCGATTATTCCTGCAGAAGGGTCGCCGGGAGAGAATTCCACGCCGTACTTCTCATACCGTTTCTTCATCTTGAGGTCGGACACAGCCCCGAACACGCGGGACTCCTCGACGATCTGACCGGTACCGTATCCCCCCAGAGTGATGATCTCTGATACCCCGTATTCCATAAGGATGTCCAAGATCTCCTTGCAGAGTTCGAATTGCCCTTCCTGAGTGGAACTTTGACAATCTCCTCTTAAGAATACTATATCTCTTCCGTTGACATCTTTTGCGTACCAGAGCTGGTTGTTCATGAGTTCCACGATGTTCTCCTCATTCAGGAGCACTTGTGAAGGAAAATGTAAGGAATAGATGGTTGCGAATCTCTTCGCATTCAAAGAATCGGCCACGAAGTCGCCTGCGGTCTTGCCGACATTCCCGATCCCGGGCAGACACTCGATGAAGATGGGATCTTTCAGAGAAGGTTTGCTGTCATAGACGATTATGCTTTCCATTCTCTCCGTACTCCTCTATTATCGCTTTTCTCCTGTACTCTCCGTAACGGTCGTCAGGGGAGAATTTTGTCGGGGCAGGGCATACAGCAGCAGATCTGCAGGATGGGCAGGAATCTTTTGTTGTGTATCTTCCGCACGAAGCGCATCTTCTGAGGGATGAAGGCATCTCACTTACTCTCGCGCTTGAGGGTAACGGTCCCGCCGGCAGCTGTGAATTCGCTCACTGCCTTTGCTGTCACTCTCTTCATGATGTCCTCAGCATCTTTGTATTCGCTTGCTGTGACGACCACTCTGTATTTCGGTGAACCTATGGACGTGATTACAGCATTCGCGCCGTCGGCCGCTTTAAGGCCTGCATTGAGTGCCTTTTTGATCAGTTCGACGCCGTTCGGTGCCGAAGAGGTCATCTCCAGAATGCTGTCTATCTCGACAAAAGGAGGCGTTACGTTCTCTTTCGCAACCTCCATGAATGTTTCTACCCAGTCTCCGGAGAATTCTTCCGTGAAATCGTCCGGGTAAGCGACAGCAGATTCGAACGCCTCATAAAGCGTTTCGTATGTTTCGAGAAGATCATATGCGAACAGTTCGTACGCATCGTTGACTTGGACGGAGAGGCGCTCTGCAATAATTTCCACAAGCTTCTCTGCCTTGTTCTCATTCTTCCATTGCTGGATCTTTTCTCTTTTCTGATGGTCGTTAACTGATTTGAGGGAAAGGTCGATATGGCCTTTGGAAGAGTCTACGCCCAGAACCTTGCAGACTATCTTCTGTCCTTCCCTTATGAAGTCCCTGATGTACTTTACCCAGCCTGTGGCAACATCCCTTACGTGAACGAATCCTTCTTTTCCTTCATACTCATCCAAAGTGACGAAGGCACCGAAGTTTTTCACGCTTGTCACGGTGCAGACGACGAGTTCTCCGTTCTCGGGAAAGCCTTTGGCCCTTGACATCAGCCTACTACCTCAATAATTTCGCCCTTGATCTCTCCGACGCCGCCTCTGGGCACGACAAGGACGGAACCGCACACGTGGCAGTTCACTTTGCTGGCTGCTTTTCTGAACACTATCTGTTCGTTCTCACAGTCTGGACATTTTACTTTTATGAAATCATTGGTCATGCGATCACTCCGTGAGCTCGAACTTCTTTGCTCTTATACATGTGGTCAGGTGTGCTTTCTTGCAGGTCTCGCATCTGAATCTGATGTTCACTCTTTTCGTCGGCTTCTCCCTGTCCTTTGGCTTTGGCCTGGGGTATCCTCCGTATCCGGAAGTTGCCTCCCTGAATCTCCTCTGACCCCATTTAAGCTCGCTGGCCTTCTTCTTTTTGACCCTTTCTACATCATGCTCCGTGTGGGTTTTGCAGAAAGGACAGTATGTTTTGATCGTTCTGGGCATTTTCATATAGGTCACCTTAAGTGAATCGGAACGTGCTATTATCGAGGTTATATTAAAACCTCACCTATGGCTCCACTTATATTAAGAAGATAATCAAACGATTTTTGTCACGGTGCCGTCGGGATGCGACACCAAAACCGCATCAGCTGTGTTAAGGAACAGCCCGTTCTCTACAACCCCCGGTATGACATCTATTCTTGACTCGAGGAAGAACGGGCTCTCGATCGATTCGAACTTGCAGTCGTAGATGTAGTTGCCTGCATCCGTAACGAATGGGATGCCGCCGGACATTCTCAGTTTTGCTTTGCATCCCTGGCTCTCCAGAGCATATGCAGTCTTTTTGTAGCCGTATGGAACGACCTCGACAGGCAGAGGCGTTTTCACACCCAGTTTTTCAACAAGTTTGGAACTGTCGACGATGATGACCTCCGCAAGGCTGGCAGCGGCAACGATCTTCTCCCTCAAAAGGGCGCCGCCCAGTCCTTTGATCAGTTGCTTGGCGGGATCGACCTCGTCCGCCCCGTCGATCGTTACATCAATGTGATCCACATCGTTCAGATCGCACAGTTCTATGCCGAGACGCTGTGCCAGATCTGCCGTGCGCTCCGATGTCGCGACGCATTTGAGTCTGAAGCCGTTCTTTACAAGCTCACCCACTCTCCTCACGGCATATTCAGAGGTAGACCCGGTACCCAGCCCGACGGTCATTCCGTCCTTGACATAATCATCGACCGCTTTCTCCGCAACGACCTTCTTAAGGTTGAGTTCGCTGGCCATCTCTTTCATCACTTTGTCAGCAATGACATGATTGTTTATCATCTTTCCCAATATAGGAACAGCGGCAGTTCTCTCAAGTCATACTAACTGTAATGCAAAGGAAGAAAACAAAAATCATCTGTGAACAGGGTGCCAAAGGGGTGAGCCCGGATCTGCGCAGCTCACAACTGTGGCAGACCTGGGACTGCTTTGGCAGGAGGGGATATCGTGCAGATATCCGTTTCTTGCCGTAAAGGCATCCTTAGGATCCGGATACGCGTGGACGAACTGGTCCTTGTGATCAGCATCGACTGCCCGTAATCCGGCACCGTATGGCACCGCGTTAAGGGCCCGGTCTCTCCGGAGACCGTCACCTTCCTCAAGATGATAATGCCCTCTCTGAATAAAAACCTTGTTTCAGACAACCCCATGCCTGGCCGGTGCAAGGTTAATCTACTCTGTCGTTCATTATTGAAAGTATGCGTTTGGCGGCTTTGTATTCGGGAGGAAAAGATTCCACACTGGCATTGTATCTTGCACAGCAAATGGGATACGAGGTCGAATGTCTGGTAAGCATAGTGCCGAAAGCCGGAGAGTCATGGATATTCCACGTTCCGAACATAGATATGGTGCCGCTAATGGCAGAATCCCTCGGGATAGAACTGATAACCGCAGAGACATCGGGTTCGGAAGAGGACGATTTGAGATCGCTCAAAGAGGTGCTTTCGCGTCTGAAGATAGACGGGATAGTGACGGGGGCTGTCTGGTCGGATTATCAGTGGGACAGAATGAACGCTGTCTGCGGGGACCTCGGCCTGAAAGTCATATCTCCGCTGTGGAGGAAAGATCAGGACATGGTGCTCGATGAGCTGCTGGCAGCGGGCATCAGGGCAGTAATCATAGGATGCTATGCTGAAGGACTTGACGAATCATGGCTGGGAAGGGAGATCGACAAGAAAGCAGCTGAAGAGCTCAGGAACCTCAGAGACGAACACGGCATAAGCGTGATAGGGGAGGGAGGAGAATATGAGTCGATGACCCTGGATTCCCCTATGCACTGTAGACCTCTGTCAATCACTGAATATGAAAAAGAGTGGAAGAAAGGAAGCGGGACGCTCATTGTGAAGAAAGCCGAACTGTCGTAAGGCGGATCAGCGGTGGCTGATGCGCTCGATGGCCTTGACGATGTTGTTGATCTCCTTCTGAGGGTCCTTCCACATTCCCGGGGTCCATACCCTGTGGATGTGCCAGCCTCTGGATTCAAGATATTTCTGCCTATGGTAGTCCCTTTCTCTGGTCGAGTCCGACATCTCGTATATGTGGTTGTCGCATTCTATTCCCAAGATGTATCTGTCGTCCTGTTTGATGGCAAGGTCGATCTGATATCCTCCGATGCCCACATCCTTCTCCACGCTGTATCCCTTTCTCACAAGCGCGTTGTACACCTTCTCCGTGATGGGAGATTCTCCCGGGACCGGCGGTGCCGGCGCCCATCTGTTGTCACCGAAGGACTGGAGTATGCTCGCGGCGAGTTCTTTCTCGCCGTCGCTTACTGCCACAGCATACTGCAGATATTTCTTCAGTATACGGGGACCGTCGTTCTTCGAGGTCTCGACCTGGAGTTCTTCCGGATCGAATGACAGTACTATGTGGATCTTTTTCTTCGAACGGCTGATGGCCACATTCAGACGGTTCTCTCCGCCTTTGTTGTTAAGCCATCCGAACCTCTGCATGAGCTTGCCCTCTTTGTTCTTGGCGTAGCCGATAGAGAACATGATGACGTCGCGTTCATCTCCCTGGACGCTCTCGATGTTCTTGATGAACAGGCCCACGTCCTCTCCGTTATCGAATCTTCTCATCTCCTCGTTTACCATCTTTCCGAACTCTGGGTCTTTCGCGGATTCGTCATCGATGAGGTCGTTGATCAGGTCTCTCTGTGAGACGTTGAACGATATTATTCCGATGGTCTCATTCTCTTTTCTGGTCTTGAAGAACTCTTTCAAAAGGTCCACAATGATCCTTGCTTCCTTGACGTTGGCCTTGTTCGCCCATTCTCCGCTGACCTTGTGGACCTCTATCGGAGGTCTTTCAGGCTGGGACACGTTGGGCGAGACGTATAGTTTTCCGCCGTAGAAAGCATAATTGGAGAATGCTATGAGCTCCTCGTATTTGGAGCGGTAGTGGAAGTTCAGCAGTATGTTGTCGTAACGCGTCCTTGCAAGATCAAGGAGACTTTCCTCCTCAAGTACCGCAGAGACCTCGTCCTCCTCTCCTTCGTAATCCTCGTCGTTCCCGTATTCGATACGCCCCGAGCCGAGGTTGGAGGGGCGGAGCTGCTTGTGGTCGCCTGCGACCACGACCTTCTTGGCGCGGTAGATGGAAGGTACTCCTTTCTCTACATACATCTGCGAGGCCTCGTCGAATATCAGCAGGTCGAAAAGCCCCATCTCAAGGGGCATTATCTCCGACACCACCTCCGGGGTGAGAAGCCAGATCTTCAATCCCTTGAACAATTCATAGCTGTAACGGTTGATGAATTTGTTGAGGCTCCATTTCCTTTTGTTCTCGATGATCCTTACGATGTCGCCGCGGCGCTTGGACTCCGTTATGTATCTGAGGTTCTCCTGAAGTATCTCCTCGACGCGGTCCTTGGTGAGTTTTTTCTTCTCGCCTATCTTGCGGTCCATGTCCGCCACGATGCTGTCGAAGTCCTGAATATCCTGGAGAAGAGCTTTGTGATCCGCATCGAACCTCTGCAGATGGTGGTTCAAAATGTATTTCAGGATCGCGCTGTTGCTATCGTCGAAAGACCAGCGTGATTCTTTTGATAATGTGATTATGTCCCGTCCATAGATGCGCTCTTTCTCGTTGAGCCTGTCGTAAACAGTGGCGCGGGAAGAGTACAGTTCGTAATCGACAAGAGCGTTTATTATGCTCTTCGGGTCGTCAAGCACCGTCTGGACTGTCCTCTCGTTGTATGATTTGAAATATTTGTCGAGCATGACGGTGGCTTCTCTGCTGACCTTGCTCTTCGAGAACATTCTCGACATGAATCCTTTGCTTTTCCATTCCAGCATCTGATTCTCAAGGTCCATGAGGTCGGCTTTCATTTCTCCGATATTATACTCAGAGAGGTCCGGCTTCATGAGGGTGAACCATGGGGTCTTTTCTATGCATTCGCAGTATTCTTTGAAATTCGTCATCAGGACCCTGTCGCCGAATTTCCTGTTGAGCTCTTTGATCTCCTTGTATTTGAGTTCGAGCATCTTCGCGGACACGGCCGCTTTGATCATCTTGTACTTCTCGAGATCTATCTTATCTTCCAGATTGAGCCATCTTTCCATTGAGTAGAGTTTGTACGGCTCTATCCCGAAACTCCCCTCGCTGTACATCGTATCCGCGATGTTCGATAGCACGGAGACATCTCTGTCGATGCTCTCGGAGAGGGCCGCAAGGTCGGAGCCGGTGCGCGGAGGCACGGTCTCAAGCATATGTGCCAACTGCTGATAGAAATGATCCTTGTTGCTGGTATCGTCTATCATAAGGCAGTATTTGGACAGATTGCCCAGCCTGGAGTAGACGACATCCAGTGCGGTCTTCTTCTCAGATACCATGAGGACGGTCTTGCCGTTGCTCACGGCAGATGTGATCAGGCCTGTGATGACCTGCGACTTACCGGTCCCCGGGGGACCCTGGACCACAAGTTCGTCCTCTTTGTTGACGGCGGTGATAACGTTCTCCTGAGCGCTGTTGAGGGAATTGATATATGTTATTTCCTTCTCTGAGGCCTCAAGCCCCCTCTCCCTCAATGCGGGAAGCGAGAGCGGGCTCGGTGAATCGGCATAGAAATCGCCGCTGTTCAGATCCACGATCAGATCGGAAAGGGCGGCGTTGATCTCCCTTCCGGCGAGGAGTTCATCAAAGTCCTTCTGGATATAGCTGGAATAGGAGGGATACTTCCCGAGGACGATATTGTGCACCATTACCATATCGCCGGGCAGATGTTTGGGGAACTCCCCTGCTTTGTAATCCACGAAAGGGACCGGGAGCCCGTAAGATATCTTGAGCGGGAATCCCTGGCTTTCATAGAATGCAATAAGGTTGCTCACGAAGGTCTCGCCGCTGTAATCCTCGATGACATTATACGGGAGCGGGCGGTTCTTTCCGCTGAATTTTATGAATGCAAGTATGAGGGAGTTGTTGTAGACTATGTCTCTTGAGTCGTCAAGTCTGATCGATATGCTCTTCGCGTCCTTATCCAATATCACCGGGAACAAAGCAAGCGGGGCGCGGATGTCGAAGTCCTCACCTGGAAGTTTTCCCTCAACGAAAGGATATCCGATGTACAGGTCGTATTGACCCTTGTCCCTCATATCTCTGTTTACCTCTCTTATGAGTTCGTTTACGCTTTTGAAGATACGCAGGTCTTCGGCGCTTCTTGTAGAATCGCACAGCTTCAGCGATTTCTTCCTTCCGAACAGAAGTCCCATCAGGTCAAGGTCGCGTATCATTGTAAGATCGAAACCCGTCTTCCTGTAGAGCTTTCCTATGTACAGGAGGCGGTTGTTTCTGCTGATGTTGACAAGTTTCTTCTGGAGCTCACGGAGCGTCTTGACTACATCGGCATCCATGTTCGAACCCTTTGCGGCGGTGACCGCGTACTTCTTTGTCACACAAAGGAAATCATCGCCGTACAGTTCGACGAACCTCTGCCCTATGCCTGGGATGGCCGCAAAATCCTCTGCCTTCGTGGGGACCCGCTGCGCCATTTCTCTGAGTGCTTCATCAGTACATATGGTAGGCGTCCTCCCGGTCGAGTGCGTCCTGTCCTCTCTTATTTGCTCTCTTAACTCTACAAGCTCAGAGTAGAGGTCGTCTTCTAGTCCCATAAGAGATAATCTGTTATCCACTAATAATATATGTCGGTGGCTGTAAATCCATATTTTTGCTAAAGGAGCTTGCTCATATGCCAAGGCATCGACGTCTTTGGCCTGCGCGACTTATGGAGGAGCAACCTGCGAAGGAAGGTATCGGAGATCCTAGCATACATATGGTGATCATGCCAAAAGCAGTCTCAAGAACAAGGAACTAACAGATCATGCCCCGGATCTTCTGGGCTCCTTGACGATAAATGAAAGAACGATCGCGACCGCTGCCAACAATGTGCCGGCAGCCGCAGCGAACACGAAGCCGTCAATGAAGACATCGGGCGGAAGGTCCGTGATGCTGATGTTCCCGGATCCGGATCCGATGGTGAAAAGCATGGCAAAGAGAGCGGTCCCGATGGTGCAGCCTAAGTTGATGAACGCATGCATCACCGAAGAGCCCATTTCTCTGCTTTCGCCTTTAACATTCTCTATGATGCGGCTTGCCACCGGTCCGCCGCACAATGCCCACATGAGCCCCATACAGACCATTGTACCAATGAGGGGCAGGACCATCAGCTGAGGGGAGAGCAGCGCCATTATCAGACAGCCCACCATCATAAAGACGCACGACGCCACCGCGAACGCCCTGCGTTCGGTACGGTCGGACCATCTGGATATCGGAACGCACAGCAGCAGTGTCAGCAGAGGAGAGATGAGAATGAACAAGCCGGTCTCGGAAACAGAGAAGCCCATGCACACGACCATATAGAAAG
>WQTN01000131.1 GCA_009786295.1 Methanomassiliicoccaceae archaeon | reverse complement strand
TCCGGTCTCATAGTCCATCTGCCTGTTGACCGCCCAGTGGGGTGCATATTCGTAATAGGTCAGAACCAGGTTCTCAAGTTCTTTGACCTTCTCGTACGGAAGCGTTCCTATCTTTGCCGTCGGTGCGACATTCGCTCTCTTCACAATGATCTGTGATACTCTTTTTCCTACGCCTTTGATGCTCTGAAGCCCGATGACCGTCCTCTTGTGACCGTCTATATCGCTGTTTGCGATACGAACTATGAAGTTGAAGTTCTCGTCTTCAGTCTCTGGCGCATCCTTCTTTGGTTTCGCCATATTTATTCCTCCGTAAATGTTCCCCGATGGGATGTACTCAAGCGCCTTGTCCTTCAGGACGCGCTCTCAGTGTTCGTCAGAAGACGGGTCCTGAGTTTACGTTACGGCGGGGATTGTGTCTTCCTTATTAAAGGTTATTATAAACACACAAAGTGGACAGGAGTGGAAACAGCAATACCAATAAAAGAGAGTGCTCCTGATGAGTCCATGTTCCTGAAGGAGACCTATAACACGGAGCCATCTCAGAAACGATCAACTCCATAATAAATGTGTTCTCAAAGATGCGTTGGAGCGGCGCAGAGGACCATATGTTCCCCTGTATCCGCTCGTGGAAGCGGACCGAGAAATAAAGCGACCGGCCTGACCCCTGCGGACCTTTTGAACTTTTGATAAAAACGGGCAGGCGGAGGATAGCGAGCATCCGCCAGATGGGAACCGTTAGCGAAGGCTTTATGCCTCCGCCTGGATTCCTATGCGGAGTCGCTATTTCTCCACCTAATAAAATGTTTCGCGGAACACGAAGTTTAGTTCAAGGTCATTTCTCTCTTTTCATTACTTGACCTGGGCTCTTACTTCGAATCCGTCCAGAACTAATCCAAACCAACCCATATGTTTCCACAATGACCAGACTTTGCCATTTTTATAATACTGAGTATACGCAGTATCTGCAGCAGCAATCATGCTTACACCCAACTGAGTTGTAAGCCCGCCAACAAGAACTCCAAGAGGAGCAGCAATTATGCTACCCGAAAGAATAAGGCCCATTGATACGCCTGAAGCGAGATATATGCCGCCAGTTGCTAACATTACTTCGAAGTCTGCTAATGTACTGTAATTCGATACGAAGTCCCAATGATCTCCCGGGGCACTGCCCGTTATGTATTCCATCTCATCGGAGGTAATCACAATATAGTTTTTTGGCAATTCGAACTCATATTGAATTGCTTTTTTTGTCCTATTGAGCAAATGGACATTCATTTGCTGTTTATTCATCATTTCTACTTCCATTTAAATGCCTCCCCCCAATAACGTTATTGGATACGATATATATATATAAATCGGAGTCGCTCTCTTCACTATGAATTTCGCAGGAGCTGTTGCATATTTTGGAGGGTGGTTTTTCTCACTCTTGTTTCTGTTCTCTTTTATGACGCTTACTTGGTATATTCCCCTCTTTCTTTCGGTTGCGATAGGAATCGGGATAATAATAAAATATAGGCCGTATCAAAAGAACTGGTTCAGAAACTGGGGCATGGAGCCAGTACATGAATTAACTATGGGGCTATTATCTGGGCTGATAATTGGAGCAGCAGTGCTGTTAAATAGTAATCCACAGGGTATCCTATCTACAGCAGTTGGCATTTGTGCTATGCTGATAGGTGTTGCTCTCTTTGTTAAGTACATGAAATTCTTCTACTTAAAGACCAAAAATAAAAGTGATCAGGAAAGTTTTATGCGCTGAGAGAGTGATTCAGATAATAGACATTCAATCCAAGAAGTATTTGGTGTTGGAACAAACAGTGTCGATACAAGCAGATGGTGCTGTTGATACAGGTGCACTAATTAATTCTTCGAGAACAAAACTGAAGGCTCACCACTTATCAACTATAGGTCCGCCCATTATTTGGGAAAAAATTGATTTTGATGGAAAGAAAGTAACTTTGGGGAGGAAAATAATCTTACAGTGCTTAGGTGATGCAACAAAGATTCCAACAGGGTTTGAGAGAGGGGAAAAATTAAAAATTGGCCCATGCATTTACGCACGGTTTGTTGGTAAAGAAGAAGATCTCATTTTTGCATCACATAAGGCTTGTGTCTATGCATATGAAAATGAAATCCAACTGAAAAAAGAGAGCTATACAGTCTATGTCGAAAAAAACAATGATGTAGCCATGATAGACATTTTTATGCCCTATGATGATTATTTATGACCGAACATCTTCGATATTTGGACGATTTAAGAGACAGTGCACTGCTATATAGCAAGAATCCTCCAAAATTTATGACGATTCTTGTGTTGATTGTTTTTGTATCAATGATTGTTGCTGTTGCAGTAGCCGCTAGCGAACAAAAATCAGAAAGCATTCATAGTGTGGGGATAATCCAGTCAGACAGCAAACATTACATCATGTCCCCCTACGGCGGAGAAATAAGTAAGATAAATGTAGAAGAGGGTCAGTTTGTAAAGAATGGGGATAGACTAATTACGGTTGGAGCAACAGAATCTGAGGCCCAGCTTGAAATATATACAAATCTTACAAATTATTATTATGGAATTCTAAACGGATACTATAAAATGTACAATAAAATTGAAAGATATGACATTACTAAAGATATAAGGACATGCTATGCTAACGAGAATCCTTTTTATGCAAACACAGAACGGACGATGTACATATCATATGAGGCATTTTTACGCCAAATGGCGGGTGTTACAGATGATGGAGTCAATACGCTGAGGGAGAATAGACAGCTGTATATTGATCAGTCTTTGATGAGTTGCAACCAAATGATAATGCAATATGAGCCCACATATATGCAGTTAATCTATCAAAAAGAGTCTTTTCAGACTATTGTGAATGACCATACAATAGTTGCTAAATCTGATGGTGTAATTCATTTTGAGACTGCTTTAAATAAAGGTATGGTCGTTTCATCCGGTGCACTGTTATTATCGATATCTGGAGAGGCAGTTGATGACGGCGTAAGTGTTATCCTTCATATTCCGGCCGCATATCGCCCATATGTGTCTAAGGATTGTCTCATACAAATGGAAGTAGCTGGATATCCGAGTGCGACATATGGAAAATTGAACGGTAAAGTAACAATAATATCAAGTGACAGTACAGTCGATTCAAATGGAAATGTGTGGTTTACTGTGACCGTAGAGGCCGAAGCCACTTTAAATGGAAAGGCAGGTTCAGTACAGGTGGTCAACGGTATGATGGTATCGGCATCGATAATATATAGTGAATCCACATGGCTGGAATGGTTTTTGAAAGGACTTGGATTCAAATGAAGAAAAAAAACGTCTTAATAAAACAACACGATTCAACTGATTGCGGTGCAGCAGCGCTTGCAATGGTGTGCCTTTATTATGGCAAAGAAGTTACTCTTACTAGCCTCAGAGATGCATGTGGAACAGATATTCTCGGTACAAACATAGAGGGGTTATGCAGCGGGGCAAAGAAACTAGGGTTGGAAACCATGCCAATTCGCATATCGGACGATGAATTCATCAAAGGAGAATTTACAATCCCTGCAATATGTCACACCATTACAAAAGATGGCGACTCGCACTATGTTGTTCTTGTGAAATTGAATAAGAATGGAAT
This sequence comes from Methanomassiliicoccaceae archaeon, assembly GCA_009786295.1. Taxonomy (GTDB): domain Archaea; phylum Thermoplasmatota; class Thermoplasmata; order Methanomassiliicoccales; family Methanomethylophilaceae; genus Methanoplasma. The sequence continues at coordinate 13,281 of WQTN01000131.1, read as the reverse complement.
AATTGTTCTAGATCCGGCATTCGGAAAACGAAAATTAAAATATGAGGACTTCTCGAAAGAATTTGACAATGTTATAATTCTGGTCAAGCCTTCGTCTGAGTTCAGAGCATCAAAAATTGATAAAAAATCCTTATTCTCTAAACTAATGAGTCTTGTTCTTGCTCAGAAGTGGCTCTTTGTAACAACTATTATTGCCGGGCTTCTTATAACAATGTTAGGTATAATCTCCTCTTTCTTTAACAAGTTCCTTATCGATGAGATTTTGCCATTTGGTTTGAAAGATCAGCTCTTCGTACTTGTGTTAATTTTTATTATTATAGCGCTGACAAATATCGCACTCAGCGCAGTAAGGCAACATATTACTTTGCATCTGTCTCAGAAGATAAGCATTCCACTAATGCTTGGATACTATACACACATATTCAACCTTCCAATGAAGTTCTTCGGTACCAGAAAGACTGGAGATATAATAACCAGGTTCGGAGATGCTGGAACAATCGTATCTGTCGTATCTGGAATAATACTTACACTCATTCTTGATATTGTTTTTGCAATAGTGACGGGGGTTGTCCTTTATACAATCAACCCATTTTTGTTTGGAGTGATACTCCTATTTACACTTGTAAGTGTGGTGCTTGTCTATATTTTCAGGCAACCGTATAAAAAAATCAACCGCGAACAGATGGAAGCTTCGGCACTGTTAAATTCAACAACGATAGAATCTCTTAGAGGGATTGAAACCGTCAAAGGAAACGCTGCCGAAGAAGATTCGATGGAGAAGATTGAAAAGCGCTTCATAAAAACCTTGCGCATTGCATATGGAGCAAACGTACTTTCCAACTATCAGCAGGTAGTATCTTCATCCATTTCCATGATTGGAAGTTTATTAATAATGTGGCTTGGTGCTGTGTTTGTTATCGATGGACAAATAACGCTTGGAACACTGATGGCATTTTCTTCTCTGACGGGGTTTTTTATGGGCCCTATAGGCAGGTTAGTTAATGTGCAGTTCCAGATACAGGAAGCAGACATCGCGCTTAAGAGGTTGAGCGAGATCCTTGATGTCGAAGAGGAGGGAGAGATACACAAAGGAAAAAGTGTGCCAGAAACCCTCTTTGGAAATATCTCGGTTAAAAATCTAAGTTTCAGATACGGCTTCAGGAAACCAGTTCTTTCCGATATATCATTCGATGTTAAGGGGGGAGAGAAGGTAGCTCTTGTGGGAGAAAGTGGATGTGGGAAAACAACTATCTGCAAAGTGCTCATGGGCCTTTGGATTCCAGAAAGCGGAAAAATAAACATTGCAGGATATGACTTGGAGGAACTGGATATGCGATCTTACAGAAAGAGAGTAGCGTACGTCCAGCAAGAGGTAGAACTGTTCAGCGGAACGATAACTGAAAACATCCGTATTTCTGTTCCTTCAGCAACTGACGACGACATAAGGGGGGCGTGTGACATGGCCGGATGTTCGAATTTCATTAGCAAACTCCCTTCCCGATACGACACATACCTTGAAGAGGCAGGCGCGAACCTATCGGGGGGAGAAAGACAGCGCATAGGACTCGCGAGAGCATTTGCGAAGAATCCAGAGATTCTGATTATTGATGAGGCCACAAGCAACCTGGATTTTATTTCCGAAGCCAAAGTATACGACACGCTGTTCAATAGGAAATCGAACTGTACAACAATCATTGTGGCTCACAGATTGTCCACGATAAGAAAATGTGACAGGATATTTATGATGGCAGAAGGTAAAATTGCGGAATCGGGAGATCATAACGAACTTATTGCAAAACGTGGGCTATACTGGAAGATGTGGAACAGTCAGGTTGGTAACGACACATTTCCAGCCATCGCTGGCGGGCTTTCTTCTGTGCATCTGCCTGATGCAGACAGGTTGCATGAGGACGATGATTTTATCTCTTATGGTTAAGAGGGGTGTTTGTTCTGGGTGTATATCCCGACCTTGACATTGGGCTAATGTATTATCGATGATTTTCAAGTACTGGCCGAAAGTAGAAGTGTCCTCCTTCAAATACAGGGTTGTGCTCCAAACAGCATTAGCCGAAGAGAGGACGGATGTCCCATTGCCGAACGCAAATATATCAATTCCGTATGGGCTTGTCAGAACCATCGAACACTATCTCCCCCAACTCCCGCCCCGCAATAACAAGGGCCTGAGTTCACACGCTTGACTGCTGAGGTTTTTGCTTCACCGACGGAAGGTCTACGCCGAACTGCTCGAAGATCTCCCTTTGTTTCTTCGTTACTTCCGACATCAGCACCGTACCGTTGACGTTGGATACTGTCATGAGATTCAGCGACCTCAGTACCGCCGGTACGCCCAGCCTCTTCAGGGAGGGGTTCTTTCGGACAATGTCCATCATCCGCACGCGCAGTCCCGTCGCTATGAACTGTACGAATATCATTCCCTCTGCTGAAACGGTGTCTCTGACGTACTCTATTCCGCCTTCCATATCGTCTTTCAGAGTTTCGAAGTCCTTTTCTACAGAGTCCCGGAGGTGATATGTCCCCAGTATCTCCGCCGCCGGCGCCTCCGACGTCGTAAGGAGGATCATCCTGCCCGTATTGCGCATGGCGAAAGAGATCGCGTTCCTTTTCCCTTTCAGAGCTATCTTTCCGTCCTCCGCCTTTGAGACATCGAAGAAGTTTTTGAGTTCGGCGTTCCTGCCTCTGAACAATTCGGATTCTTTCTCCTTGCTCCATTTGGTCATCGCCGCGTCAGCCTCTACAGAATCTATCCTTGCCGCCAGCGTGTCTATCTCGTCTTTACGCCGATCGTTGTTCTGGAATACCAGCGCGCGGATCTTCTCCACGGCGTTCCCGGCGGCATCGGTGATGTCTTTGAACGGCATCTTTATCTCCAGATCGACGCAGAACTCTGTTCTGCCGTCGAATCTGAACATATTCTCCGGATTGTCCAGCTCGTCTATCGCATCCGTTATCAGCGATTTGAACAGGTCGTTCCCGGACGGCAAGGGCATGGTGAACCTGTACCCCTCGGAATACATAGCACGGATGTTGCCCGCGGAATAGAACCCGCGGTCCAGCACCGTATGTTCGGCGCTTGACCCCATCGCTTTCATCTCCTTGATCAGGTTGACCAGGGTCACAACGTCGGTTATGCTTCCGGGATAGAGCTTGTAATACACCGGGATGCCGGAGTCCATGCAGTGGACATAGCCCATGTTCACCTGCGGCAGCCCCGTTTTCTTGTATTTGCGCCCGTATTCGAGCATTTCGTACAGTTTCGATGACGAGAAAAGAGCGGTGGTGTCGAATATCACCGCCTTGGAATCTTTGACGGCCTTGGCGCAGTATCTCTTCTTTGCATCGATGTCCTCTCCGATCGCCCTGATGATCTCGGTCATCCTCTGCGACGAATACCCCTTTTTGATGTCCAGGAGTTCCCTGAGGTATGTGGATTCGATGCTGTCCTCCATGCCGCGGAGGCTTCCGGGCTGCGCTATGCGCATGACCGCCAAAGCAAGGATGTCCTTGGCGGTCTCCCCGCCGAAAGCCGCAGCGAGGTCCGCATCGAGCCCGGATCGGGAAGCAAGGCCTGTAAGGAGGCCGTACTGCCCGATGTTCTTGCTCCAGTACAGTTTCTGTTCAGCTGGCGCGGAGGCCGCAGGCGCGGCCTTGCGTCTGCTGTCGTCGATGGTCCCGTTCTCGTCGCATGGTCCGATATACCTGCGTTTTTGCTTGGAATTCTTCTTTTTCGGATCCCATTCCGCTTCGGTCACTTCATACAAGTAATATTTCCCGCGGATCTTCTGCACCACTTTATATGCCATTGTTATTGGTAATAACAATATATGTATTTATATACTTCGCTATCAAGCCAGCTTCTCAAAATGTCATGGGCTTGTTATTGTAAAAACGGGAGTTAGGGGCTGACAACGGATGCTGTGCAAACTTTAACGAGAACGGTATGCCGCATAGGCACATCGGGTCGATTTTAATAGAATAGAGTGGACAGGGCGAGATTTGAACTCGCGGCCTCTACCATGCCAAGGTAGCGATCTTCCAACTGATCTACCTGCCCTTTGTATCCTCTTGAATGAAGAGCCATTATTAAAGATTTCCTTAGTTGAAAAGTGCGGTGGGTGCGAATACGTATATATCGCAAAGCTGTTGATAATCCGGATAGCGGATCATGCCCAGACCAACAACGAAAGATGAACTCATCACTGCCGCAAATGAACAATTCGGTAAAATGTGGAAGCTGATCGATTCCATGACGGAAGAGGCGCAGAACGCAGCGTTCAGTTTCGACAGCAGCGGTAAGAAAGAGGCCCATTGGGCTCGCGACAAGAATCTCAGGGATGTTCTTATTCATCTGCACGAATGGCATCAGATGATCAAAAGATGGCATGATGAGGGTACGGTGAAAGGAGGTTTGCCCGCAGTGCCAGGAGAAGGCTACACCTGGGTAACGCTTCCTGATCTTAACATGGAGATCTGGAAAAAATATCAGGATGTCCCTCTTCCCTCGGCGAAGGATATGCTCAGAAAAAGCCATGAAGAGATGATGCGGATCGTTGAGTCCCATACAAATGACGAACTGTTCTCCAAAGGCATTTACAAATGGACGAAGACGACCAACCTCGGAGCATATTTCATAAGCGGCACATCAAGCCATTATGATTGGGCGATGACAAAAATCAAACTGCACGCAAAGACGTGCAAATGATTCCTTTTTATCATGACAAATAAACTGAACTTCTATAGTCTGGAATATACTGGTACGTTGTTACAGTTCAGTAATCTGAGTTGAGAGTGGACTGGAACCTGTGCACTTCACCAGGTATGCGCGTCGGGTACTTTCCGTTCACGCATGCCAGACAAAGATCGCTTTCCGGTTTGCCGATGGCTTCTATGAGCCCGTTTATGCTTATGTATCCCAGACTGTCCGCCCCGATGATACCGCGAACTTCATCCAGGCTGTGTCCCGTCGCAACGAACTGATCTCTTGATTTCATGTCGACCCCATAATAACACGGAGCAACTACCGGCGGGCTTCCGACACGTACGTGGACCTCCTTCGCCCCGGCCTTTCTGAGCATGGAGACCAGTTTCTTAAGGGTGGTGCCTCTGACGATGCTGTCATCGACGATCACCAGGCGTTTGCCTGCCACAGTGCTTTTGATCGGGTTCATTTTCATAGAGACGGCCATCTCCCTCTCTTTCTGATCGGGAAGTATGAATGTCCTTTCGGCAAAACGGTTCTTCATGAACCCTTCCTCATACGGTATCCCGGATGCGATGGAAAATCCTATCGCATGCGCACGTCCCGAGTCCGGCACGGGCATGATTATGTCTACATCGGCTGGACATTCTCTGGCGAGGATCTCCCCGACCTTCTTCCTTACGTCATACACTTCCCTTTTGTCTATCACTGAGTCTGGCCTCGCGAAGTACACCCACTCGAACATGCAGTGCGCCTTGTTCTTGCTGGAAATACCGGCGTGCGGTATGAAGTGGTCGTGCATCACTTCTATTATCTCTCCGGGGGCGACATCTCTTATGAAAGTACCGTTCAGCGCGTCTATTGCTGCACTTTCGGAAACAATGATGTGTCCGCCGTCTATCTCACCGATGCACATCGGCCTGATCCCGTACGGGTCCCTCATGCCGAAAAGTCTGTCGTTTATCAAAATAGCGATCGCGAAGGAGCCTTCTAACTCTCCCATGGTGCTTTTCATAGCCTTTATCGGGTCATTGTGCTGTACCATGTACTTGCTGAGGATCTTCGTCACAAGCTCGCTGTCCGAGTCCGTGAGGAACAGCGTTCCTGAAGCCAGATATTTCTCTTTCAGCTCAATGTAGTTCGTTATGTCCCCGTTATGCGCTATCGCCATGGATCCGAAGCTTGTGGTGACCGTCAGCGGCTGAGCGTTGATCACGCTTTTGGAACCTGCCGTAGAATATCTTACATGCCCGATGCCGATATTGCCTCTGAGCTTGTTTATCTTCTCTGCGCCGAGCGCGACCTGCACAAGGCCGTTGTCTTTGACCGTATGCAGTTCTTCGCCGTTAAAAATGGATACTCCCGCGCTCTCCTGACCGCGGTGCTGAATTATCATCAGTGTCTTGTGTAAAGCCGATGCAACGTTGTATGTGGCGGCCACGCCGACCACTCCGCAGCTATGCTTTGGACCCGTCATGATCATCCTTAGTCGCGGGCTTTAGCCCATACGTAGGATCTCATTTTTGCAGTCTTCCCATAACCGCATGAGGCACAAACTCCTCTTCTGGCGTGGTAGGAGTGCTTTCCGCATCTGCGACAGGGTATGTGGGTCTTGTACTTGTTATGCCTTCCCTGAGCTGGTGTTCCTGTTCCCATGGTATCTTTCTCCTTATGGTGAAATGTAAATTACGTTATCTCCGCGTACAATGACCAGGCTGACCTTCCTGACGGATTCTCCGTTGTAGAACTCTTCGGCGTTTTTCAGCACGATGTTCATGTGAGGGTCGTATCCATCAAGTACGCCTCGGTACTCTCTCTTTCCCTTTAACTCGACGATGACATTCTTATTCGCCGACTGACTGAGAACAGATAATGGCTTGATCATTTATCTCACTGAGGCTTCATAATAGAAACACTATTTGAAAGTATCGTGCTTGTGTTTGCTTTCTAATAATAGATAAAGAGACAAACTCTGCCGAAACCCCCTTCAGACAAAAGCGCCGATCGTCGGCGCGTCAAGTCTGTCCATGTCATAAAAGATTATGGCTTCCCTGATGCCCCTTTCTCCCATTCCCATTCCGATGAAATGGTCGATCATGGATGCCCTCCACAGGAGGTCCAATATCGTGGTCGAAAGACACCCGTAGTATGCGTTCGCCATATCGTCCTCGTAGCCTGTGGCGTCCATAAGGCTGAACACATTCCCCAGGAAGCTGTCCCTCTGGTTGAGGATCGAGATGTATCTTTTCAGGACCTCCGCCCCTTCGGGCTCGAGGGGCTTTATTCTTATGTCCTCTGCTTTGACGGTCCCCTTCTTTTCAAGATCGCCTTCGTCATCAAGCACCATCCAGTCTATCTTTCCGGAGATGCCGTCAGCAAGGAAGATGTTCCAATTCCAGTCCTCACCGCAGTATACGGGCGCATTGACAGGGTCGTCGGAGGACATGGACTCCATGGCAGCAGCCGTTGCTGCTTCGTGTATCTCCTCGAGGTCCGCCGGCCCTTCTTTTATGTTCTCAAGGACCATGACCGGCTCCATCATGGTGGCCTCCATCACCTTGCTGATATATGCCAGATCTGTGAATTTATCGATATTCCTGCTGACAGAGCCTCTGATCTCCGGCAGATCTCCCATTACTCCGGCCTCTTTGCAGTTGTGATAGAACTCCGAATACACTTCTCCGGCCTCTTTCACAGCCTTTTTTATCCTGACATCCGCCCTGAGAATTATTTCTTTTGCTTCCGACTCAGCGTCTGTGCCTCTTCCTGTCCAGACGCCCCTGCATGAAAGGTCCAGTTCAACCTTCACTCTGTCCCCGACATAGATGTGATACGGGAACTGCCTGCAGTAGGTGGGCCTGCTCTCGTAGACCGCACATCTGCGTCCGTTGAGGAACACACAGGAACCTTTTCCTTTCTTCAGTGCGAGCGCAAGGTACGGTTCTGGGCCTTTGCTTCTGACAAGGCTTTTTGAATGGTTCCTCTCGAAGAAATGCCTCTCTTCGCTGAGGACCTCCGGTTGGCACAGACAGCAGAGTCCGCAGCCTTCCGGGCATTCAGCTTTCTTTCCGATCACTTCAGAATAATCAACCTCATAGTTTGCCATATGCATCCCTCCCGACCGTATCTCCGCAGAATTCTCCTTTGTCTATCTGTATCTCTCCGCCTACCATCACCAGCTCCGGGAACACCGCTTCCCAGCCGTCATACGGAGAGTGCCCGGCCTTGCTGTGAAGCTCCCTTGCGCTGATGTTCGTGAACTTCCTTGTATCGAACACGGAAAGGTCCGCATCGTATCCCTCTTCTATCTTTCCTTTCTTCATTCCGAATGATGCAGCCGGTGTCTCCGAGCCCATTGATACGGCTTGTGCCAGAGGTATTGTGTTCTTCCTTACCATGTTCATTGCTATAGGTATCGTCGTCTCGACCCCGGGTATCCCGCTGGGCGCCGAGTCGAAATCTTTGGATTTATCTGAAAGAGTATGCGGGGCGTGGTCGCTGCCGAACATAGATATCTTCCCTTTGATGAAGGCTTCATACAGCTTGTCCCTTACGGCAGTATTTCTTATCGGCGGGTTCACCTTGTATTCAGATGATGAGAACTTTTCGGGCTCGAAGAAAAGGTGGTGCATCGTGACCTCTGTCGTGAAACCGAGTTCTTTCGCCATACCCACGCTCTCTGCGTTCGTATTGTGGCATATGTTGATCTTCATGCCCTTGAAGCGCGACAGCCTCCTAAGGGCATTTATCTCCGCTTCCACTGGGCGGTTCCTGAGATGGTCTCTGCAGTTCCTCTCCGTCTCTCTGCCGATCATGCTGTTGTCCTCGGCATGGACGCTTATCCTCTTGCCTGTCCTCAATATATCTTTGACCGCCGATCTTATCTCTTCATCATCATTCAGCAGGATCTTTCCGGTCGTCGACCCCATGAAAAGCTTGAATCCGGGGACGAAAGGTGCCATCATGCCTGCATTGCATCCGGGCGTCACGGCGGCGAACAGCCCATAATCAATGTACGCTCTGCCCTTGATGCGGTCTTTTTTCTCAAGAAGGGAGTTGACATCCGTCACCGGCGGGATGGTGTTCGGCATGTCCAACACGCATGTGACGCCTCCGTGCACCGCTGAAAGGGTACCGGAAAGAAAATCCTCTTTCTCGGTCATCCCGGGATCCCTGAAATGAACATGGGGGTCCACAAACCCGGGGAATATGACGCCGCCCGGAACATCGATCCTTTTCTCTCCTCCGGCAAGGGAACCTTTCACAGCGGATATCTTTCCGTCCGTTATCCCTATCTCTGAGTATTTTATCTCTCCCTTCACGAAGGCTCTTCCGCATACGACAAGATCGAGACTCAGCACATCACTTCCTTACAACCTCTCCTCTGGGTGATGTTTCCGTGAATATCTCCCCATTAAAAGACTCTATTGCGGCCTCGGGATCCTTCCAAGTATTTTGATCTAGTCCCGCTTTCATTGAAAGATGCCTCAGGAACTTTTCCGCATCCCATCCGAATTCCAGAGGGACCTGCGGGAGCAGGAGCCCTCTTCTGCCTTTGTATGTGATTATCAATCCGTCCCTGCCGACAACTATCTTCGACAGAAGTTCCTCCGGCGATTTATATATGATCTTACGGGGGACCGTCAGAACGGTCACCTCGAATATGCATGCCCCGGTCTCGCTGAACATCAGACTGTTGAATCTCGGGTCGTGGCATGCGGCCACCGCCGACCGTTCCAGCGCATCTTTGAGCGGGAGCACCGGCTCCGGATATCCGATGCACCCTCTCAGGTCTCCTGACGGATATTTGGATATCGTGACAAAGACGCCTTTATTCTCCGAGAATCCTTCCGGAAGGGGGTACTCTGCGGTTTCCTTCTTTGTCTCGGCCTCCGCATACCGCCTTGCCGCCTTAACGGCGGCCGTGCCGTCCGCAAGTTCCATCTTAACTGTCATCCCTGTCTGCCGAAGACCTCTTTGCCTTGGATTGGGGCTTCTTCTTCGGCGCGGGTTCGACGTTTATCTTCTCCGGTGCCGCAGACTTCGTCCCTTTGCTGCGGCCTGCGCCGGCTTTGGAGGAATTATCAGATGCGCTCTTCCTCGCTTCCTCGGCTTTTTTGGCCATATCTTTCATCTGGTCCGGGAACGGCATGGCGCTCATCAGGGCACTCATTGCCATCATGAACTCCATTCCCATGGCCATGAAATGCCTCTGCACCTCCGGGTCGGTAAATGCGTTGTACACCTCTTGCGCAGTATCCTTGGCTTTATCCTTCCTCTCTCCGGCAAAAGCTTCGGCTCTTTTCATCTCTTCATCAAATGCGCCCCTGAAGCGTTCCTTCTCTTCCCTGAAGAATCTGTCCATCATCTCTTTGTTCTCCCTGAAGAGCCTTTCCATCATCTCTTTGTTCTCTCTGAGGAACTTCTCCAGTTCGGGATCCGTGCTTCTTCTTCCACCTTCGCTCATTTTGACACCTCCGCTTTCCGCCTTCCTATTGATACCGAAGGGCGGTCATATGTCTTAAAAAGTTTCCTCGTTCTCAGAGCCGGGATGTTCTTATCTCGGTCTCCTGAATTTGACTATGAGATCCTCGTTATCGAACTCCGCGCCGAGCATTTCCGCGTCGACCAGGGTCATCGGAAGCGCGACCGTCCTCTTCTGGTCGCCGGCTTTCACTATTATAGAATTGTTGTTCCCTCTGAACAGTTCTATTTCCTCTATCTTTACGAACGGCATCTTGATGTACAGTTTGTCTATCCCGTCCTCCGTCTCGAAACGCATGGGGCTCGTCTTAGAGTATGACACTGCCGGATCCGACTCACCGAAGATCATGTCCGCCATCTCATCAAGGTTATCGATCCCTCTCAGCTCCGTCTGAAGCTGATATGCGTACATTATCTTCAGAGGGTCGAATGCCTCATGTATCATCTGCATGTAGAATTCCTGCTCCTCGAGTTTCCTTTTCATGAAGTTCCCGTCCACTTCCGGCGGCAGCACCTTGTTCACGATCAGGCACTCCACCGTTTTGTTGTAAAGACAGAGGTAAGTGTACGACCTCATTGTCTCATTGATAGGCATCCTTTCCGGGTTGAGGATAAGTCTGATCGTTGTGTTCTCCGGGTCCTCCAGTATCTCTTTGGCCCTTTCCATGCTCTTTTTCATGTCCTCTATGCTGTTCATGACCTCTTTTGACGGCAGAGGAAGGTCTATCATCTTCCCCACTGTCGCTCTTGCGACCAGTATTATCCTCTTCAGCAGCAAGAACAGTTTGTCAATGTACCAATTCGATACGTCCGGGAAGCTGAGAAGCCTCAGGGTCTCTCCCGTCGGAGGCGTGTCGATTATCACCACGTCATATTCTCCGCTGTCCTTGAACTGCAGAACATAGAACAAGGCGGCTGCCATTTCCATTCCGGGCAAAATGGCCATCTCTTCGGCAGAGATGTCCTCAACCCCCTGAGCCAGCATGAACGCCGAAATGTAATCCCTTATGCTGGACCATTTCGTCCTCATCTCATGGATGATGTTCAGTTCCAGAGCGTCAAGGTTCTTCTCGATGTTCATTATTTCGGACGACAGTTTGACATCAAGGGAATCACCGAGTGAATGTGCCGTGTCGACGCTCATTATGATCGTACGGTGTCCCATCTTTGCGCATCTGCGTGCCGTCGCGGCTGCGACCGATGTCTTTCCCACTCCACCTTTTCCGTTATAGATTATGGTTCTCATATGTTATCGCACCGCTGCAGTCTTTGTCCGCCCTCTCTGATGCTTCCTCTCTGATCGATCACCAGGACCCGCAGGGGGATGTTCTTTCCGGACCTGTTGAGCGCATCGCGGGCAACGCTGTCGAGGGAACAGCAGTTCACGGTCATACGCACTACGGTAAGGCTTTTAGGATCGTTCTTCGACAATATCTCAATAAGTTTTTCTCTGTGTCCCCCATCGAACTTCGGGCAGAACGTCACTACCGCCCTTCCTTTGATGAAGTCCTCATGTATCTTGGAATACGCAAAGGCGGAACAGTCCGATGCCAGCAGCATATCGGCACCTTTGAAGATCGGAGAGACTGCCGAGACCAGCCCTATCTTTATGGGCCATTGCCTCAGTTCGCCGCAGCCCGCTTCGTTCATATCGATCAGTCCCAGCGCCTTGGGCGTGGAATTGGGTTGCGAAACTCCCGGCATTATGATCACGGGGGCATCCTGCCCCTGACAGCTGCATGCCTCGATAAAAGATATGGCTCCTCTTGGACAGACTGGCAGACAGTCACCCAGGCCGTCGCAGAAATCCTCCCTTACCATTTTGGCTTTGCCGTTGATGATGGCGAGCGCCCCCTCGTGGCATGCTTCAACACACACCCCGCAGCCGTCGCATTTGAATTCATCGATAAGAATGGCTTTTACCATGTCATGACGTAAGGCTTACGGCATAGTTATACTATTATGTGGTCGGAGCTCCGCTTCCTTCACATCTTGCGCTGACCCTGATAAAGGGAATTGCTCAGATATACCGGCTCGCATGTTATATTGAGCCCCAGCCTCCTGAGGGTGGACTCGTCCACGGATGACAGGATCACCGAGGAATGCATCTCGCACCCTCTCAGTTTAGGGAGCTGCTCAAGAGCCGCCTTGGCTACCGGGTCGATCTGCGCGGATATCGACAGCGCGATGAGCATCTCGTCCACGTGGAGCTTGGTGTTCTTGAACCCGAGGTTCTCGGTCTTGAGCATCTGTATGGGCTCCAATATGCTCGGTGAGATCAGCATTATGCTGTCGTCCATGCCGGCGATCGTCTTGAGGGCGTTAAGAATCATTGCCGAACTCGCGCCGAGCAGTGCGGATGTCTTCCCGATTATTATCACGCCGTTCTCCAGCTCTATGCCGGAAACAGGCAGGCCGATGGCCTCTGCCCTCTTCGTCACAGCGGGGATGACCTTGCGTTCCTGAGGAGTGATGGCGGCATTCTTCATGAGAAGTTCCATTTTTGAGACCATCTCATCGGATACCATGCCCTGCTTCTTTTCTTTCAGGAGGTCGTAATAACGCCTTACCACCTCCAGCCTTGAAGCTTTGGACACCGCCTCGTCATCGATTATGCAGTATCCTGCCATGTTCACGCCCATGTCCGTAGGCGATTTGTACGGAGATTCCCCGAGTATCATCTCCAGCATCGAGTTCAGCAGCGGGAATATCTCTATGTCCCTGTTGTAATTGACCGCTCTTTCCCCGTATGCTTCAAGATGGAAGGGATCTATCATGTTCACATCGGCGAGGTCGATTGTCGCCGCCTCATACGCGATGTTCACCGGATGTTTGAGGGGCATGTTCCACATGGGGAATGTCTCGAACTTGGCGTATCCTGACGATACTCCTTTCTTATTCTCATGGTAAAGCTGAGAGAGGCACACGGCCATCTTGCCGCTCCCGGGGCCGGGGGCGGTTATGACGACGAGAGGCCTGCTCGTCTTTACGAATTCGTTCTTTCCGTACCCTCCGTCGCAAACGATGTTCTCAATGTCCAAAGGGTATCCTTTGATCTGATAGTGTTTGTACACTTTGAT
>WQTN01000130.1 GCA_009786295.1 Methanomassiliicoccaceae archaeon | reverse complement strand
GATAGAGGCTGTCGGGAAGGTCCTTGCATATTCTGTTTATTCCTTCCAGATCGAGCTTTTCTGTTGAAAGCAGATATCTTATCTTATTCGGTACAGTGGTGACGTCCATCAGCACCCCCGGACGTTCCGGGTCGTCGATATAATCGGTCTCCAGCATAAACCTCGTTGATCCTTTGCCGAGTGCCTCCGAGATATTCTTCTTTGATGCCGGGATCGACGGCATGATGCCGAACGTCTCTTCATCGGTCACGAAGGGAGGGGACGAGTGCTTAACCACCAGCCCCGGATCGAGACCCGCTTTCCTTGCGATCTCCGACAGAGACATGTTGGTATCCGGCGTCCCGGACTCGCTGTGTATGATCACCGGGCGGTCCAGCTCTTTCGCATGCTCCATCCCTCTAAGCAATATCCTGTTGGATGCATCCCAAATGTCGTCTGGCACTTCGAAATGCGGCCTTCCTATCTCACCGATGGCGCAAGCTTTGCCTTCGCCCACCATCTTCGCCGCGGCGTCCATCCCTTCCATCATCATCTCTTCGGCCTTCTCCAGCCCGTACCGCTCTGAGAGCGGCAGTATCAGCACAGGATACGGACCTATGGCGATGTTGATCTCCAGGCCCGTGGCCTCTTTCGCCTTCTCCCCAAGAGCAAACGTGATCTCATAGGACCTCTTGAAATCCTCTCCTTTGGTTATCGGCACCTGCCTGTAGGGCAGCGTGACCAGAGTAAAGCCTGTCCCACCGGCCGCCTTGAAATCCCTGATGGCGTCCACATTCCTGCCGGATGGGTCCATATGAATGTGATTATCGTAAACTGGGATCTTTTCGGCCATGTTAGTAAAGCGGCGGACAATATAATTATACATTACCCGATTAGAGTACGACATGGACAACAATTCCCGTTTCCTGCTGAAGTCCTTCAGGAAATATTACAAAGAGAACCGTCCGATAATGCCGGACCGTTTTACCAAAAGGGAGTTTGGATTCATGTTCTTTGATCGGCAGATGGTGCAGAGGCACATCGGCTTCCCAACACCGGATGAGCTTAGCAGGTTCATGGTCGCCCAGGTGCCCAGCCACAGTTATTACTCGACAGCTTACTATCGGAAGCCGAACGCCCCGACCATGGAAGAAAAAGAGTGGCTGGGCGCGGACCTGATATTCGACCTTGATGCCGACCACCTCGAAGGCGCAGACAAGATGTCATACTCAGAGATGCTCGGCAAGATCAAGGAAGAGATGATCAACCTGACCGACTCATTCCTCTTCTCCGATCTGGGCTTTAATGAAAAAAGCATCCACATCGTTTTCTCGGGAGGAAGAGGATACCATGCGCACATACCGTCCAAGGATGTTCTTACTCTCGGCACGCATGAGAGAAGGGAGCTTGTCGACTACATAACATGCTCCGGCCTGAACATAGACTGGGTATTCCCTTTTCAGAGGGTAGTGACGTCTCAGCAGAAGACCTCTGCAGGAAACCGGGCGAACATCGCAAAGGACCGTCTCATACCGCCGCCGGAGGCGGGCGGCTGGAGGCGGAGGATGAGGCACGGGCTCATGGATCTTGTGAACGATGTGTGCGACCTTGACCCAAAGGTCCTGAAAAGAGTGTATCCTTCAATCTCTTCTTCCACTTTAAGCACCATCATCAAGATGCAGGATGATGTCCGAGCCTCAAGGAAAGTGCTTTTCGAAAAGAACACCATGGCCACCCTCGGCCGGAACACCCAGGAGACACTGGTGAAGATAATGAAGGAGGATGTGGCCCCTTCCCTGACGGCGGAAGTAGACAAGCCTGTCACTCCCGACATAAAGAGGATAATACGTCTGCCTGGATCCGTTCACGGAAAGACCGGGCTCAGAGTGATCCCGATAACAAGACAGCAGCTGACAGACTTCGATCCTCTTCGGGATGCGATCCCTTCGTCTTACTCCGATGAGCCGGTAAAGATCACGATGAAAAAGGATTACGAGTTTGACATGAGGGGGGAGCACTTCTCTCTGTCTGGGGAGACGGAAGTTCCGGAATTCGCTGCCGTTTTTTTGATCGGAAGGAGGGCTGCCGACCACGGTTATGCGTCCGAGAAAAAGGAATCGGTCTTTTGACCCGTTGCTTGAAAGATGCCTCTGTGACAAAATAACTTATATAGTTAATTGCTAATGATGTTAGCGAAATTAGTGAAAGAAATGGATTACGATGCACTCGTGGAGGAATTCATAGAGAAGATGCAACTGCTCCGTGTTGCGACACAGAAAGGGCACATTCCTGAAAATATCCAGGGCGAGGCTTTCGTTCTCTATTTCCTCAAAGACAGTTGCGGCAATGTCTTTCCAAGCGACATCAGCAACGCCATCGGCGTCAGCTCAGCACGCGTTGCCACTGCCTTGAACAGTTTAGAGGACAAGGGGCTTATCACCCGCAGGATAGACAGCGAAGACAGAAGAAAGATCATTGTCGAGCTGACACCGAAAGGCAGAGAGCGCATTCAAGAACAGAAAAAAGAGCTGATCGCAAAACAGAAAAGCGTGCTCATGCAGTTGGGAGAAGAGGATTCGAAGGAACTTGTACGGATAATCGGCAGATTGGTGGATGTTCTTTCGGAAAGTTCGGACCTCTGCAACCGCTGATCACATATGGCTCAGGATTAGATAAAATGAATAATATTCTCAAATACTTAAGCTGGAAAGAATGGGGACTGATTGTCGTGATCGGCATCCTCAATGTATTCCAGGTCTGGTTTAACCTCAGGATACCTCAGGATATGTTCAATATGACCGCAAACGGGTACATAACGAACGGTCCGCTGCAAGAAGTATACAATCTTGGGCTTGATATGCTGCTGTGCGCGCTTGGAAGCCTGATCACTGTCTTCATAATATGCTTTATTGCCTCTAAGGTGGCCACGTCGCTATGTAAGAGGGTCAGAGGCATGATGTTCGACAGGGTCGAATCCTTCTCGATGGGCGACATAAACAAATTCTCGATTGCCAGCCTGATCACGCGTTCAACGAATGACGTGACACAGGTGCAGATGGTCCTCACTATGGGGCTGCAGCTCATAATCTATGCGCCGATGCTCGCAGTGTGGGCATTCGCCAGAATCTCCGGCGGGCATATCGAATGGACGATCATCACGGCTGCCGCACTGATCGGCATTTTCTCGTTGTTCGCTGTTGTGATAGTACTGGTTGTCCCAAAGTTCAAGAAAATGCAGTCCTTGACAGACAATGTCAACAGGATAACAAGGGAGAACCTCTCCGGACTTTCGGTCATCCGTGCATACAACGCAGAAGCCTATCAGGAATCCAAGTTTGAAAAAGCGAACGATGAACTGATCGACACACAGCTTTACACATCGCACGCCATGGCGGCGATGTTCCCCTTTGTCACCTTTATCATGAGCGCGCTGGTCCTTGCCGTGTATTGGATAGGCGCAATACTGATCAGCAACGCCGGAGCATCTGCTGAAGCCGCAGCACTTTTAGGAAGCACGATAGAATTCTCGTCGTATGTCATGCTGGTAATGCTTGCGATAATGCTGATAGCGATGCTTTTCATATTCATGCCCAGGGCACAGGTGGCGGCGAGGCGCATATATGAGGTGATCAACACCGAACCGTCTATCAAAGACGGGAGTGTGGAAGAATCCAGCAGTGATCTGAAAGGGGATGTAGAGTTCAGGAATGTGAGCTTCAAATATCCGGGTGCCGCAGATTATGTTCTGAAAGATGTCAGTTTCACTGCCAAACAGGGCGAGACTATCGCATTCATAGGCTCTACAGGGAGCGGGAAGAGCACACTCATAAACCTTGTTCCAAGATTCTATGATGTGACCGAAGGATCGGTCCTCATTGACGGAGTGGATGTTCGGGAATACAAGCTGGCATCGCTCTACAATAAGATCGGATACATACCTCAGAAAAGCATCCTGTTCTCCGGGACCATCGCGTCGAACGTGACGTTCGGCGACAACGGCGGGGAGCCTGCGACCGAAGAGGACATCAGGACTGCCGTGAGGATCGCTCAGGGAAAGGACTTTGTTGAAAAAATGGATGGCGGATATGATGCGAACATATCGCGCGGAGGCAAGAACCTTTCCGGCGGCCAGAAACAGCGTATCTCGATTGCGAGAGCAATATGCAGAAAACCGGAGATATACATCTTTGATGACAGTTTTTCTGCTCTCGACTACAAGACCGACCGTGTCCTCAGATCCGTTCTGAAAAAAGAGACGAAGGGAGTTACGAGCATGATCGTGGCTCAGCGCATCGGCACCATCATGGATGCCGATAAGATAGTCGTACTTGACGAAGGCAGGGTTGTAGGGATCGGGAACCACAGAGAGCTCCTCAGGACCTGCAGCACGTACAAGGAGATCGCCGTATCTCAGCTAAGCGAAGAGGAGTTGGCAATATGAGCGATGAAGAGACCCACGGAAGGCAGCAGAAGCACACAGACAGGCACGTGGGCATGGGTCAGCCTGCTGAAAAACCGAAAGAATTCAAAAAGACCTTGATAAGGCTCATAAAATATGGCAAGTCGCACACGACCGCCATTATTGTTGCAATGATCGCAACGGCGATCGGGGTGGCATTCAACGTATATGCCCCTAACCAGATAGGCGAGATTTCCACTAAACTCTTCGAGGCGGTGGCAGGACTGCCTTTGGATATGCATTCCATAACTACGATCTGCTTATTATTGGTCTGTTTGTATATCGGTTACTCGGTTTTGACTTTCATCCAGAGATGGATCGTAGCATCTGTCTCGCAGGAGATCTCCCGAGAAATGAGGACGGACATCACTCGCAAGATCAACCGTCTGCCGTTCCGATATTTCAACAAAGTAAGCTACGGCGATGTTCTGAGCCGCATGACCAATGATGCGGATACCATCGGTCAGACCCTGAACCAGAGTCTTGCCACGATCATGGCGGCCATAGCAATGCTGGTCGGCTCCGTTATAATGATGTTTTACACCAGCTGGATCATGGCGGTCACGGCCATTGCCTCCACCCTGGTAGGATTCGCGCTTATGTTCGTCATAATACGGGCATCTCAGAAGTACTTTGCAGAACAGCAGAAAGATCTTGGCAATTGCAACGGCCTTGTGGAGGAAGCATACACAGGACATACCCTGATCAAGGCATACAACAGCGGCAATGAATTCAAAAAGAAGTTCGAGGAGATAAACAACAGGCTGTACACCAGCGGATGGAAATCTCAGTTCTTCTCCGGGCTGATGTTCCCGATCATGTCGTTCGTGGGCAACTTCGGATATGTGATGGTGTGCATCGTCGGCGCAATACTGACAATAAACAACACAATATCTGCCGGAGTGATCATCTCATTCATACTGTACGTCAGGCTGTTCATGCAGCCGCTTACAGACCTCGGGCAGGCGATGACCAGCCTGCAGAGGACTGCAGCTGCAAGCGAGCGTATCTTTGAATTCGTTGACGAGAAAGAGGCAGAGGACGAAAGCCATAAACTGAAGCGCATCACCGACGTGAAAGGCGATGTGGAGTTCAGGAACGTCAAATTCGGTTACGATCCGGAAAAGATAGTCATCCACAACTTCTCGGCAAAGGTGAAAGCTGGAGAGAAGATCGCCATCGTCGGCCCGACCGGCGCCGGAAAGACCACGCTTGTCAATCTTCTGATGAGGTTCTACGAACTCGACGGCGGCGAGATATTGCTCGACGGCGTACGTACCACCGAAGTCACACGTGAGGATGTGCACAATCAGTTCTGCGTGGTTCTGCAGGATACGTGGCTGTTTGACGGCACGATCAAAGAGAACATCGTCTACTCGAAACAGAACGTTTCGGATGAGGATGTGATCTCCGCATGCAAAGCAGTGGGACTGCACCACTTCATACAGACGCTGCCGATGGGGTACGATACCATGCTGAACGACGATGCCAGCCTGTCCGAGGGGCAAAAACAGCTGCTGACCATTGCACGCGCCATCATCAAGGACTCGCCGCTGCTGATCCTTGATGAGGCCACCAGCTCTGTGGACACACGCACAGAGCACATTGTGCAGGAGGCCATGGACGTTCTGGCAAAGGGCAGGACCTCGTTCATCATCGCACACAGGCTGTCAACGATCAAGAACGCCGACAAGATCCTCGTGATAAGGGACGGAGACATCGTCGAGAGCGGCACACATTCAGAACTGCTCATGCAGAATGGATTCTATGCCGAACTCTACAATAGCCAGTTTGAGGCGGCTGCATAAAAACCACAAGGCACGGGAGCATTTCGGATGTTCTTCGGAGGCAGACCAAATGGCCGGTCCGCACGAAGGGTCCGATATTGCTCCCGCAGAGCCGTATGCGACGGCAGAAGCGTTTCGTGACCTAAACATTTATTAATTTAATGCAACTCCCGACTGTCATGAAAGCATTCCGTGTGGCAGGTTCATACGCTGACCCGAGGAAGAGACAGCCTTTCTCCATTGAGGTTTCCGCGGAGGACGAGGAAGCAGTAAGGGAGAAGACCTTGTCACTTCTCGGCAGCAAGCACAGGCTCAAAAGGAGAGAGATAGAGATCACAGAAGTGACCGAGCTCTCTCTGGATCAGATCACGAACCCTGTTGTGAAGTACGAAGTCGGGGCATGAAAATGGAAGAGAATGAGCTCCGTCAGGCAATGGCGGTCCTTGAGACCTACGATGCCCAGCTGGACGCTCTGAACAGACAGATCAGACTTCTTCAGGTCTCCCTTGAGGACACGACCAGGGCGCGCGAGACATTCAAGGCGCTCGCCAACGCAAAAGAGGGCGATGATATCCTGGTCCCCGTCGGTGCATCTTCATTCATACCAGCAAAGGTAACAGGAAAGAAGACAGTGATCGTCGGTATCGGGAACAGGCTGTCGACAGAAAAAGATCTGGGAGAGGCCGTAGAGTTCATGGACGTACATGTGAGCGAGCTCACAAAGGCCATCAGAGAAGCTGCCGGCGCGCTCGGCGAGATAGAGAAAATGGCCGCAGAACTTTCGGCAGCGGTCCAGAACGAATATCAATACAGACAGCAATCACTGCAGTGAGCTGCACATGTTCGATTCTCTGAAGTCCAAACTTAAGAACATTCTGAATAAATCATCCCAGCTGGATGCCGAAAAGGTCTATGAAGGCTCTCAGGAAACAGATGCCGCCGAAGAAAAAACAATCGTGGATCCTTCGGTGGAAGAACCCGTAAAGAAAGAGATCCCTGTTGCAGCAAAGACCGAAACGGTTCCTGCCCCCGAAGAAGAAGAGAAGCCCGTCTCCAGAAAAGAGTGGCTGAAACGCAACAAGCAGCAGAAACCGGCAGCCAAAAATAAAGAAGTCGCGGAAGCCGGCAAGATGGTCGGCGATTCGGGAAAGAGGATCAAAGAGGATCCGCTCGATGATCTCTTGGATGAGCTGGAGGTCATTCTTTTGGAGTCAGATGTCGCATACCCCGTCGTACAGGATATTATTTTGGGGGTCCGGGACAACCTTGTGAACAAGAAATACGGCAGGCAGTACACTTTGGAAGAGGTCGTCAGAACCGCAGTCATGGAATCCGTAAGGAGTGTTCTGAAGGTCAATGAGTTCAATTTCGACGAATGGGTGGATAAACAGGAAAGGCCCGTCGTAATGATGTTCGTCGGCATCAACGGGACCGGAAAAACGACGACCATCGCAAAGATAGCGAAAAGGCTGAAAGATAATGAGAAAAGCGTTGTGATCGCTGCGTGCGATACTTTCCGGGCCGGAGCGATAGAGCAGCTGAGCATCCATGCCGAAAGGGTCGGAGTAAAGATAGTCAAGCAAGAACAGGATGCCGATCCGTCTGCTGTCGCCTTCGATGCGATAGAACATGCAAGATCCAAAAAGAAAGATGCGGTCCTTTTAGATACGGCGGGCCGCATGCAGACCAACAGCAACCTGATTGATGAGATGAAGAAGATAGCCAGGGTCTCAAAGCCCGCGTTGAAGATATTCGTCGGGGACGCTTTGGCCGGCAACGATGCCATTGAGCAGGCCAAAGTGTTCGATGCCGCGATAGGGATTGATGCCATCATTCTTACAAAGATAGATACCGATGCCAAAGGCGGCGCCGCACTCTCGATCGCACATACAATCGGCAAACCCATTGCCTTCGTGTCGGACGGCCAGGAATATGATGACCTTCAGGTCTTTGATTCGAACTGGATGCTCGAGCGCCTTTTTGAATGAAAGCGCATCATACGCACAGTTTGTAAAAGAGTGACGCGAAGACCTTTGCGTCTATCACCATGTTGTCTATGACAACGTGTTCGTTCGGACGGTGAAGGGTGCCTCCGCCATGCTGCCAAACATACGCATCGTATCCTTCCTCTCTGAAGAAATTCGCACAGGTCGCGCCGCCCACCCCGACCGGCCTGGGTCTCTTCCCTGTGACCGATGTTATCGAATCCATCAACGCCTCGAAGACATCTCCCTCTGTAGAAGACACCTTACCTGAGATGTGGCTCTGTATCTGTGTGATTGTTATCTTCGCCCCTGTTCTGGACTCGTGTTTTTTCGCAATGCGCTCAGCGACTGCGACGACCTCATCGGGATGGTATTCCGGGACTGTCCTTATGTCCATGGAGAACTCGAAATTCCCGGGTATGGTGTTCACGTTCGTCACTGTGCCAGGAGATTTCGTAGGCTCGAATGTGGACTTTTTAGGGATGAATAATTCATTCTCCTTCGGGAACTCCTTTCCGAATTCCGCCAGGAGATCTATGAGGAGTTCGTTGCCGACCCTGAATGCATTGATCCCTTTGTCCGGTGTTGAGCCATGTGTGGTCCTTCCGATAACATTGAACTGCAGCCATATCAGGTTCTTCTCCGCCACGTCGATAAGTTCTCCTTTCGGGGTCCCCCAATCAGGCACGATGAACACATCGTCCTTCGAAAAATGCCCTTTTTTGATCAGGTACTCGATCCCCATCTTGCTTGATGTCTCCTCGTCGGCGACATACGCTATCCCAATCGATCTTTTTGACAGCATCTCTTTGGGAATGAACTTGGAAGCAAACATCGAAGATATCACCGCTTGGCCGTTGTCCTCCGTGCCGCGTCCGTATATCCTGCCGTCTTTGACGACCGCTTCGAACGGGTCTGTGTCCCAGTCCTGAATGTCATCTGCCGGGACCGTGTCGGTGTGGGCAACGATCCAGACCGTTCCCTTTCCTTTGCCGTTCTTCTTTGCGAGTATATTGGGCCTTATGACGCTCGGGTCAAGATCGTCCCGCGCGTCAACACGAATGATGCTGTCATAACCTTCCAGGCATCCGGCGAGCATGTCCGCCCTTTTGCCTTCACCTTTACCGCCGTTCACCGGAGCGAGGGCCGGGATGCGTATCATCTCTGACATAACCCGCACCATGTCCTCTCTGGACCCTTCTATCTTTTCAAGGATCTGCTCCAGCTCCATGCTCATGGATTGTCGGGGACTCATAATATATTTACTATAGAAAAAACAAAAATAAGATTGCAAAAGGTTTACTGCTGCGCCTGAAAGCTCATTCTCTGCGCACTATCATCGTTACTGCGTTCCCACCGCCAAGGCAGAGGGTGCACAGGCCTGTCTCCTTCCGGCGGTCGTGCATCGCATATACCAGTGTTGTCAATACACGCGCCCCGGAACAGCCGATAGGGTGTCCTAGGGCCACCGCTCCGCCGTTCACGTTGAATTTCTCATCCGGAACTTTCAGCGCTTTCTTTACCGCGCAGGATGCGGTCGCAAAGGCCTCGTTGTGCTCAAAGAGATCGATGTCTTTTATTGTCATCTTCGCTTTCTTGAGAACGTGCTCGGTGGTCGGTATCGGCGCCTCCATTACATGCTCCGGCGCCATTCCTCTCTCCCCATAGGCGGTTATGCTTGCGATCGGCTTCAGGCCGTGCTTCTCTGCCCAGGATCTTGCTGCCACGATCACCGCTGCGCCGCCGTCGCTCAGCTGAGAGGAGTTGCCTGCGGTCACTATCCCGTCTTTCTTGAATGCGGGTTTCAGTTTTGACAGTACTTCCAGCGTGGTGTCGCCTCTGACCCCCTCGTCGGCCTCAAAGACGACATCTCCTTTCTTGGACTTGACGATGAACGGAACGATCTCTTTTTTGAATTTACCGGCTGCCTGCGCGGCAGCCGCCTTGACATTGCTGTCGACCGACATCTGATCCGCATCCTGTCTTGTGATACCGAATCTCTCCGCGATTATCTCTCCGGTGTTCCCCATGTGCTGGTTGTTGAAGATGTCCCAGAGGCCGTCATGTACCATTGTGTCCGTGATGGGCTTATCGTTCATTGTCAGTCCCCATCTGGCACCGTTAAGGTGGTACGGGGCGTTGCTCATGCTCTCCATCCCGCCTGCAGCGATGATGCTGTATTCGCCTGCTTTGATGGCGTCAGCCGCATTCATTACTGCTTTCAGACCCGAACCGCAGACATCGTTCAGGGTGTATGATCCTATCTCAAGAGGAAGACCCGCTCCGACCGCCGCCTGCCTGGCGGGGTTCTGCCCGAGGCCTGTCGAAATGACGTTCCCCATTATGCATTCTTCAATGTCGGCCGGCGTTAAATTCGCTCTTTTCACAGCTTCGGCGATAGCTACAGCGCCGAGCTCTGTCGCTTTGATGCCATTGAGCGCTTTACCGTATTTGCCTATCGCAGTCCTCGCTGCGCTGAGTATTACAACTTCTTCCATAATATATCCCATTGATATGGTGGCATAAGTATAAACCAGAGTATTTATTAGTGTCGGTGTTCAAATACGTTTATTGACGGAACAAAAAAAGTTGTTCCAGCCGCTACGCTTTTCGCCGATTTTCAAACGCGCCTGTTCACAAACTCGACCGGCTGTTCCAGCCTCAGTCTTTTCAGGGGTTTTGACAGATGTCTTCTGGCTGCGGCAGGCGGCTCATACCACCCCTCCTTGACCCATCTTACCACCATTTCGACCTGCGGACCGCTGGCAGATGTCCGGCAGGTCCTGCAGCGGTATCCTTTGCCTTTCCCCACGGATTCCATTGTCCTGCCGCAGCCGGAGCAGACAGGGTTCGAGATCTTCTCGTATCTTTCAACGACCCTGATAACATGCACCTTCTCTGCGTTGAGGGTCCTTGGTTCCTCTCTCAGTTCTCCCATGACCCCGATGGCGTCCCCCTCGGACAAGTTGTCGAAGAGGTGACGGAACTCCTTTGACGGCTCATATGCTCCGACGGTCATTACTCCGAACTTTGTATCGATATCCGTAAGAACATGACCGCCGGCGATGTGCTTGCTTCTGACCACCTTTCCTTCGATATAATAAGACTGGTTCGGGACCATTTCTTTTGGATCACGTATTATGTGGTCGTCCGTGCCCTGATTTGTAAGAAATATCATCCACCTCTCTGCGGGCTCGCTTCTGATTATGCCTTTGCCTTCAATGAGTTCCGAATGATCCTCTCCTCGGAGGCCGTACATGATCGGGCACGGCGTCGACGGGACCATGGTGACCTTTTGGGTTCTTTCCTCCCAGCTGTTGAATGTCGACGGCAGGGCCATGTCCGCCTCCCTTATGGATAACGGATCGAATATACGCTCTGTCCCCCATCTTTCCTTCGGCCTGTATGCCAGAAGCTCCAATGTGCTGTCCGCCGGCCTCCATGCCATTCCGCAGACCGCCCCTATGATGCCGCGTCCGCACCCGACTTCATACTTATGCGCGCCGATCCTGCGTATCTCTTCCTCAGCCGAGCTTTTATCCAGTATGGTCCTGACGCCCTTCCAGTACATCGATTGGGCCGGCTTTCTCCTGCTCACCACTAGCCCGGGATCGGCGTCTGGTTCGCTGTGTTCTCGGATGATCGGGATTATCCTTTCCACGATGTCGCTTTCTTCCGGCTCGTATCTCATGGCATCCTGAAGACAATACACATCCCTGCCGGAGATGCTGCCTACGTGCACTCTTTTTCCCTTTCCTCTGCCAAACCTCATGACCAGAGACGCATTGCCTCTGGTCTTCCAGGGAGTTGCCGGATTCAGCCGAATAAGACGGGGATATCCTATAAGGTCCATGTCCTTGCACAGTTCAGATATTATCTCCGTAGCAAGGAATGTGGTGCAATTACCGCTGACCGAATCCGTATCGTCGACAGCAACATACATGTTTAGTCATCTGCCGATTATAGCATATTCCTTAAAATTCATTTTGACCGACCGCGCGAATAGAACTCACGAACAGCATGCTTCCATCCTCTGAGTAGGTTCCTTTGACAGAATATATGTTGCATTCTGAAAGCTTGGTTTTGGTAAAACACCTTATCGCCTCGCCGTTCGTATCCTCTATTGTAAAGGTATAACCGTTCTGCGTGGTCCGGATATCATATGCTACTCCGATGATCTCTTTGTCCTCAGGCTCATCCGCGCTTATGAACAGCGTCAGCAGTATGATGAAAGATATAGAGAAACACAGCAAAGAGTAACGATCTATTATTTTCATATCTCTTTGATTTTTGCTCTCGTATTTCAATCTGAAAGCTACAATTATATTGAAGTACGCACCGACGCCCCCGCCCCCCTATTTCCAGTGGAACTATCTAAAAGGAAGATTGCAGCGTCAGAGCGGTGCATTCATTTTTTCAGAAGAGTCTTTGATGCTTATCCATAGGTTCCTATTACCCATAACAGTCCTATGAAAAAAACGATACCGAGTATACAACCTGCAATGACCAGCCATCCTTTCATTGATATTCTCCTTTGCATAAAGCTATTTTATTACCGGATATCATCTATCTTATAAAACAAATATCATTGGTTTTTGGTTTTGATTTTTCCGTTGAAAGAAAGCATTATAACTACCGTTAATCTACGTAGTCGGGCGGGGCATGGAGGTCCAGGAATGTCAATATTTGATTCTTCAAAAAACAAAAGAAGTACTCTGATAAAGAACAGAAACATTCTGCAGACAACATACATTCCGGACCAATTACCTCACAGAGAAAACGAAATAAGTAGCATTGTTGAGATAATAACCCCAGCTCTTTTCAAGAATAAACCCTCAAACATACTTATCACAGGTAAGACCGGAACCGGTAAGACCGCTGTTATGAACTACATAGGAAAAGAGTTGAAGAAAGAGGATCCCGAGGAAAAGAATTGCTGTTTTACTTATGTCAACTGCGAGATAGTTGATAATACATACAGTATTCTTTTCAATATATCTAATCAGATAATCACCGATCAGAACAACAAGATACCATTTACAGGTTGGAGTCTTGACAGAGTATACGACACCATGCTTGGTGATATAGAAAGAGGAAATAAGATTTTCATCATTGTTTTGGATGAGATAGATAGGATATTGCAAAAGAATGGTGATGATATATTCTACTTCCTCACATCAATGAATGAAGTATTGAAACAGTCAAAAGTTTCGATAGTAGGAATAACAAACAACACGCAGGTCACAGAACTTCTGACCCAAAAGATAAGAAGCAGACTTGGAGAAGAGAAGATAATATTTCCGCCGTATAATGCAGAACAGTTGAAGAACATACTGAATAAAAGAGCAGAGTTGGCGTTTGAACCCAGAGTATTGGAAGAGGCGGTCATACCCTATTGCGCGGCACTCTCGGCCCAAGATTCGGGAGATGCAAGAAAAGCTTTGGATCTTCTCAGAGTATCTGCTGAAGTGGCGGAGAGGAATGGAGATGCCATTATAACGGAAGCACATGTAACCTCAGCAAGAAATCAGATAGAAAAAGACGCTGTGAAAGAAGTTATAGAAACACTCCCTATTCAATCAAAGATCGTTCTCAAAAGTATAATAGAGATTCATGAAAGAAAGGATACTATTGTAACAACAGGTTACGTTTATTCAGTATACAAAGAGATGTGCAACACATTGAATGCAAATGCTTCGAAAGAAAAGATGGTCGCAAATATCATCTCAGAGCTCGATATGCTGGGGATAGTGCATGCAAGGGTCAAATCCTTCGGAAGGAACGGAAGGACAAGAGAGATTGAACTGAACATAAGCAAAGATATAATAGAATTCATCAAGAAAGATGAATTATTTGAACCTCTTTCAAAACACAAACCGGTAAGACAGACCAAATTACTGTGACGCGCTCACTTTACTTTGGGTTCCACTGGAAATAGAGGGGGGCGGGCGTTCATTTCCTTCTTTAATTCTTTCTTGTATTTTTTATAGTAAAGCTGATCAAAAAAGAAACTTATCCCTATCAATAAGAAAATGGTCAGGAGTATGGCGGCAGCAAGACACGGTATTGTGTTGGGGACCTGTTCATTGATAACATTTAACTTATCATTTACAAACACCATCCGGAAAACACCGGCCCACGGCACCTCTATCCAAGCGACGGACTGTATCTGTTCCTCTGTTATAAGTCCGGTCATTATGCCGCTGAGCTGATCAAATGAGGTATTATAGTCTCCTTTGGAAATGAACCCGCTGTGAGGGGCATTTTCCACGAGGCTGTTCAGATTCAATGACAGAGAGATATTCTTGCCGGTGGTATAGTTTGTGAAACCGTTTAGAGTAAGTGTGCCGGAAAGCCTGCTGTAATCATTACCACTTGTGGCAGACCACAGATCTGCAGGATAGTTTTTGAGGCTGGGGGCGCTCCATGTTCTGTCACCGTTATAGTCGAGCCACAATATGGCGCGGTGTATCACTGGGTTCAGATTCGCGCCGCGACTGTAAACGATCACGTCCCCATAACTGCCGAAGGACACATACCCAGAGTTATATCCGTCGACGTACGATCGGATGGGCCTGATGTCCTTATCCCGGAGGATGACCATGTCTGCGGTGTCGATAATTCCGATGTGCGACTCGGCCCCGTGCTGCATGCTCTGCGATTCAACGACGGTCGTCCTCGGAGGGAAATTGCCAGTGGTGACAAAGATACCGGCGAAAATAACAGCTATCACAACGGCAAACACGGAAATCGTGGCAAGCATATGTTTCGTATCTCTTTCCACACACAGGGTTATGCATCCGACCTATTAATTTGATTCCTAAAACAATTATAAGTGCAACGACATTTCGGAGAACATGGAAAGGCCCTCCAACGATGAATATTTCATGAGCATGGCCGAACTAGTATCGCAGAGGTCGACCTGTGTCAGAAGAAGAGTCGGAGCTGTCATTGTTAAGGACAAGCACATACTGTCCACAGGATACAACGGATCTCCAAAAGGCACGCGGCACTGTGAAGAACTCGGATGCATCAGAGAACAGCTGAACATACCGTCCGGGACAAGGCACGAGCTCTGCAGAGGAGTTCACGCGGAGCAGAACGCGGTCGCGCAGGCGGCGTATTTCGGAGTAAGCGTGAAAGACGCTACGTTATACACCACAACATTTCCGTGTTCGATGTGCACAAAGATTTTGATAAATTCCGGAATCGCCGAAGTGGTATACAGGACTGGGTATGCGGATGAACTGTCAAAAGAACTGCTTTCGGAGACCAAAATAACGGTCCGCGGATTCTCCGAAGAGACGCAATGAGTCCCCGTCCAGAGCAACAGCGCAGTTGGACATTACGCTTAAGTACGTTCAATTGATACGAGTGCTCGGCAATAGTCGGGGAGATTTAAGTTGAGCCGAACTGATATACTTTCGGAAATAAAAAAGGCTGAAACGGAGGCGGACGCCAAGGTCGAAAAGGCCGAGGCAGACAGAAAAATCGCCGTCGCGGAGGCCCGCAGAGATTCTGTGAAGAGGATACAGGATGCTGAGGCAGAAATGCGCAGCAACCATGAGTCTACCATTGATGCGGAGCAGAGGGTTCTTGATGAGAAGAGGAGCGAACTTCTCGCCGTCGGCGAGAAAGACGCCAAGGCCATCGAGAAATCCTCCGCGAAAAAAGTTAAAAAAGTGAATGATTTTCTAATCGAAGAATTCGAGAGGACCATAAATGTCACTTCCTGAGTCAATGAGTAGGATCGTGGTCGTGGGCAC
>WQTN01000129.1 GCA_009786295.1 Methanomassiliicoccaceae archaeon | reverse complement strand
GACCTGACCGGTGTTCACGCCGGTAGGGCCGAGTGCCGGACCAAGCGGCGGGCCTGCGGTGGCCTTGCCTCCTTCTATTAATGCCTCAACAGTGGTTACCATTGTTTATTTCTCCTTCTCAATAACTCTGACGCTGTCACCCTTGACGGTGACTGGGATGGGCACCATGGCCTCTATAAGCTCCACGGTTATCTCTTCTTTGCCCTGGTCTATCTGCTGTACTCTTGCTATCTCGCCCTTGAACGGACCGTTCACCAGTTCGACCAGATCGCCTTCCACGATGCCGATCACTGCGGAGACCGGGACAAGGTAGTGGCTTATCTCTTCTATATCGGTCTCCCCTTCTACGAACGAGCGCGCTTTCTTTATGTCTCTGGTCTTCTCCCTGAGACGGTCGGTGTTCATTCCCTCGACGAACACATATCCTCTCAGCCCCGGGGGGCTGAATATCGCATATATGTCCTTCTCCCCAAGCTGGGCTTTGGACATCAGGCTGTCTGCAACGCTTTTTTCCTGATCCATCTGTGTTTTGAGGACCATCAAGGACTGTCTTGAGACAGCATTGAACGTGAGTGCGGATGTTCCTTCTCTTGTGGAGGCAGTGATCGCGATGTTCACCTCGTCACCGTATCTTGCACCCTTGGGGCAGATGACCTCCAGTTTGAATTCTTTTGGTTTTTTGTTGGGAATGTCCGTCTCCAGTTCGCTTTTTGAACGATAGTTGTTCCAAAGCTCGCTCCCTGTGGCGTCGAAAAGCGTAACATTCCATTCCGGGGCGTTGTCCGCATCCGGTCCCGTAGATACATCAAATTTGATTGTTGCCGAAGACATGGTGGAAGTGAGTTTGAACTCCCATACGGCCGCTGATCCTGCGCGGACATCCTTCTTCCCCCCCTCGCCTATCATGCGAGTGCCTCCTATTCCAAGATCAGACATCATCACACCTCTTTTGTATTAGAAATAATTGGGAAGATAGGTCATAACCCACATTATGGCAAACCCTACTGCACCTATTACGATCATTCCAAGCGCTGCGATATAGCATGTCTTCTTGTACTCCTCTCGAGTGGGTGTGTGGGCCATCTTGAGAATCCTGCCATATTTGCCTCTGCCAAGGTTCCTTGTCTTGGTCTCAAAGCTGTTTTGGATCTCTTCTGCCTTTGTCTCTACTTTCATTTTCCTACTTCCCTGCCGCATCCGGACTGAGTTCCGGATCGAACTTACCCTCTTTCGTTATCACTGAAGATAACAATTGAATGAGCAACCATATAAAACTCCTATCTTAAAGCTTTTGGTTACTATATTTCCTTTCTAATCCGACGATGCGTTGATTTATTCCGTCTGCGAAGATCGATGTACGTGACAAAGACTGTTCGCGGATACTTTCGCAGAACGGCCTCTGCCAACTCTTATATACGGCCTATATATGTTGGTTCCTTATTCTTGCACAGGTGATGTAAAATGGAAGAAATTCTATGCAATGTAGAGTTGGTGAAAGATAACAATGACTTCATAGCCAGGATACAAAGTGATCTCGGCGGGATGCGGGAATATAAGTCATCAAACTTCGAAGAAGTACTGGAACAGCTTATGATCGATCTGCAGGAAGAGTTCGAGTCTATCTGACCGAGATGATACTATGGCAGACCACATAAAACACGTAATAGACACGCTTGACAGCCTCGCCGAGGACACATCGGTGCCGCGAAACATCAGGAAAGGCGCGACTGATGCAAAGGCCAGGCTTATGGACACAAAGAACGCAATGGACGTGCGTGCTACAAGCGCCATAATTATACTGGACGACCTTGCCAACGACCCGAACATTCCGCTTCACGGAAGGACGCTCATCTGGAACATAATAAGCCAGCTTGAGGTCCTCAGCGCTCAGTCGGGTTAAACGATTTACTTACCCTACCAAAACGACACACGTCGTGATTTTAACATTCTGTTGCCGGCATACAAAGCCATGGTCATTTGAAATGTTGAGAAAAATAAAGACGGCCGGGGTCTCCGGCCTTTTATTGTTTGTTCACTCCCACTCTATTGTCGCGGGAGGTTTGTTCGTTATGTCATAGACCACGCGATTGACCTGATCCTTCATGGTGCTGGTGATCCTCGTTGAGATCGTATCGAGCACGTCCATAGGTATCCTCGCATATGTTGCTGTCATTGCGTCCGTCGTGTTTATCGCTCTTACCACGATCGTCCTGCCATATGCCCTTCTGTCTCCCTGAACGCCGACGGACCTTGTCGGAAGAAGAACAGCGAAATACTGCCACGGGAGATCCATCTTTCCTTTCTCGGCGGCTTTCTTTATCTCATCTTCAACGATGAAACATGCCTCTCTTACTATTCCTATGTTCTCAGGCGTGACCTCATCCAAACACCTTACTGAAAGTGCGGGTCCCGGGAACGGCTGTCTTTCCGACGACTTTACGCCCAGTGCCCTCGCGACCTGCCTGACATCCTCTTTGAATAGATCCCACAGAGGCTCGACGACGGTCATCCCCATCTCTTTTGGAAGGCCTCCTACATTGTGGTGGGATTTTATCGTGTTCTTCCCGCCGGTCCCGGATTCGATCCAGTCCGGCGCGATCGTACCTTGTACCAGATACTCCGCACCGAATTCTTTCGCTTCCCTCTCGAAGACCTTGATGAACATAGCGCCGATCGTCTTCCTTTTCTTTTCTGGGTCCGCGACGCCTTTAAGGGCCGCGAAGAATTCCTCGGATGCGTCGATGATCTTATAATTGACCTTCATCTCTTTGAGCATGCCGCGCACTTCTTCGGTCTCTCCTTTCCTCATCAGTCCTGTGTCCACATAGACTGCCAGCAGCCTGTCCCCTATGGCTTTGCTCGCCAGTGTGGCGGAGACCATACTGTCGACCCCACCTGAACATGCTATTATCGCTTTGCCTTGGATCTTCGATTTCAGACCCTCTACCGCACTCTTTATAAAATCATCTGTTCCCTGCATCAGTAACTACCTCTTTTGAATCCTTTTCGATCTTCTCTGCCATTTCCTTCCTGTATTCTTTCATTTTTTCCGAGAGTTTTGAATCCGTAATGCCCATGATCTCTATCGCAAGCAGCGCTGCGTTGTCTCCTCTGTCGAGCCCAACAGCTGCGACAGGTATCCCGGGAGGCATCTGCACTACCGACAGCAAAGCATCAAGGTTCACGCCGCCGCTAACCGGTACACCGATGACGGGCTTGCACGTGTGCGCCGCGACGACACCCGGCAGAGCGGCGGACAACCCAGCTATCGCAATGAACACGTCTGCGTCCGATGTCGTGATTATGTCTTTCACTCTTTCCGGCGTCCTGTGAGCTGATGCAACCGCTATCTCATAGTCGACGCAGAATTTCTTGAGCAAAGCTATTGCCTTCTCGGCAACGGGCAGGTCGCTCTTGCTGCCCATTATTATCAAAATTTTTCGCATCGGATGGTTCACTCAATTAAAGGATAAAAACCCACCGAAAAGAATATCGGGGTAAGTGGTTTGGATTAGTCCTTCCTGCTATCTCAGCTTTTAAGCACTACAACAAGGAAGATGCCGATGGCAATGAGGGCGCCAATCAGAACAGCTATCAGATATATGAACGCGTTATACATGACATCCCATGCGGGGACATCGCAGAACGGGGCAATATCACTGTATCCTACCAGATACGCCCATACGACACAAACTATCAATCCGACGGCGAATATTATCCCGCCGTAGGCCCTGTTTTTTCCAGCTCCGAAATACGCCGAGAATATGCCCGCTACCATCATGACCAGTGCGAATACAAAGATGATGATGGTGAGGAAACTCCAGATATCAAGCTCCATTTTTATAAACCTCCGTTTAAGTTCGTTTCTACGACTATTACTGGCAGGAAACACGGTTGTTATTATTAAATCTTTTACATATTGTCACAGCGAAACCACACCGGGCGTTGCCTGCATGCTGCCACGAGGTTTTTTTCAGCGATTCCCATCGGATCTGTTCGTTTTCCACAGAATGCTTGATGCTTCTGTGCTATGACCGAATCATGCAAGAGGACGTTCTCTTTCTTCTGATCGCGACTGAAGTCCGATGCCCCGACGAGTGCGGGCACGGCCCGCACATCGATTGGATGGATGGCTTATCCCTTTATGCGCCATTTGCATTTAAAAATAAGATAAAAAGTTATATAAAGAAGTTTATCATAATTAAAATAAACCCTAACACTTAAATATGGCCTGTGTCTACCTTTCTATATTAAGGTGTGACCTTGGTAGAGGAGCAAAAACATGGAATTTTTGGGGATTGTCGGTGAGGCCGCAGACAGCGGCATCGCCGTTGTGGTGCTTGCGGGCAGCATCCCCGATATCGGAAATCATGTCTTTGACTCCAATAAAAACAAGATTGGGTCCATCAAACGTATATTTGGGCCGGTAAGCGAACCATTCGTCACAGTGGCCGTCGATGACGATGCCACTTTGAAAGGGCTCAAAGGTAAGGAACTATACGTAATAAGGAGAACTCAGAATGGCAAAGACAAGAGAAGGAACAGAAGAGATTGAGGTCTGCCCCGAATGCGGAAGCCACCACCTTGTGCGTGACTATGAAAGGGGAGAACTCCTCTGTGAGGACTGCGGATTGGTCTTGGATGATCAATTCATAGATCAGGGGCCGGAATGGAGGGCCTTTGATGTTGAGCAGGGTGAGAAAAGAGCGCGCACCGGCGCCCCGATGACATACACAATCCACGACAAAGGACTGTCCACAGAGATATCCTGGAAGAACAAGGACAGCTACGGAAAGAGCATCCCGACCAGGAACAGAGCCCAGCTTTACAGGCTGAGGAAATGGCAGAGAAGGATCCGTGTCTCGAACGCCACCGAGAGGAATCTCGCATTTGCACTTTCCGAGCTTGACAGAATGGCATCCGCCATGGGGCTTCCCAGGAATGTCAGGGAAACGGCCGCGATGATCTACAGGAAAGCGGTCAATAAGAACCTGATAAGAGGAAGGTCCATAGAAGGCGTCGTCGCCGCTTCTTTGTACGCAGCATGCAGGCAGTGCGGCGTCCCGAGGACGCTTGACGAGGTCGCAAGCTCAAGCCGCGTCGGAAGAAAGGAGATCGGCCGCACTTACAGATTCATGACCCGCGAGCTGAAGCTGAAGCTCATGCCCACCAAGCCCCAGGACTATGTTCAGAGGTTCTGTTCCGAGCTGAAGCTCAGCGGCGAAGTCCAGAGCAAAGCGGCAGAGGTCCTGAAGGATGCGTCGGAGAAGGAGCTCACTTCCGGAAGAGGGCCCACAGGCGTCGCCGCAGCGGCGATATACATATCGTCGATCATTTGCAACGAACGCAGGACCCAGAGGGAAGTTGCCGATGTCGCGGGTGTCACAGAGGTAACCATCCGCAACAGATACAAAGAACTGACGGAGAAGCTCGGCATCGATATCGTGCTCTGATAAACCATTTCGGAAAACACTTTATTTTTTCAATTTCAAGGCCTGAACCATTTGAACTCGAGATATTCTATGGGCTCCCCTATGCGGCAGAACAGGATATCTTTCTTTACGCCACCCGATAACCTGACGGTCCTGGATATCTCCGGCCACATCATGGTCTTCCTGTTCGGCACAGCATGAACAAGATATTTCGCGTGGTCGTCCTCGGGCGATCCGTTGTACACCCTGAAATGCGCGCCGTATTTGAAGCCGGTCTTGACAACCATGCCTCTTTTCCTCAGGTCCCTGAACGCATCTAGCCTGAGGTCGAACTCCTCCTGGGTCCTCATCCCTAGGTTCATCATCTCTTCGGCTGACATCTTTTCGCCGGTCTGCGCAATGACCTCCAGATCTCCCATCTCGACAAGGAAACAGCATTCTATGAGCGACAGCTGAAGCACGCTGCCCATCATCTTCCCGTAGAATTCTCTTTCCCTGAGATATTCTATCTGGCTCTCTTCAAAGACCAGCACCCTTTCGCCGATAAGATATCCTCTTGCGATGTTTTTGGATGAGGAATGGAAGTACTTGCCGCCGGGATCCTTTGAGGACATGTGGTAATATGTTAGGTCGCCCTCTTCGTCCACCACTCCGTAAAGGAGCTTCTTTCCTTTGATCTCGGTGTGCGATACCTCTTTCGAGAACACCTCCAGGTCCAATACGTCCCTTTCGGACACCGCCCTCACCAAATACTGCGGCCGGGAGTCGCTCATCGTGGACCCTCTTGGGAAAACGGAAAGATCAAAGTGCCCGCTTTCAGCTTTAACGACGAATCCGCGGTTCCTCATGTCGCGGTAAACAAGATAAGATGTATCGAACCTGTCGTACTGTTCGGATGAGTGGCAGAACATCTCTCTGAAGGATATCGGTGCTCCGTCCTTCGTTATTTGAAGCCTTTCACATTCCAGAAGGAATGTAGCTTCGATGAGATCGAGTTCCAGACCCCCACCGCTCATCGGATAGCCAAAGTTTCCTTTATTGTATATCTGAGTGCCTTCCTTCTGGTCTCTGATGACCACAGTGTCCTCGAACAGTTCTCCCGGCATCTGTGTCAACAGAAATGTGTTCATATTTTATTGTTCTGTAAGTTCGTAAAGCCTTTGAGGCCTTGTTTGCTGTATCGCATAAAGGGTTTTCCGAACAATATAATGTCTTGTGTCATTTCTCGAATGACGGACACAAAGCTTGATAGCGATGGTTCCTGATTCCTAAAAAAGGCAAGGCCGGGATATGATAGGGACATTAGCGCAGATAATCACATTGACCGCATATGGGAACGACTATCTGAGAAACGGGAGCATTCCTGTCGATTTTGATCATCATGCGGTCTTTCAATTTTGCAACAAGGTCGATTTCAGTGAATTCGGAAATGTGCATCCATCCTCGGCCCTCGGAGAGAAAATGGTCTCTGTCAGTCCGGCCGGTTGGTTCAGGCATCTGAAGACTGACGGCTGTAAGCATTTGCGTCTTTACTATGAAGGTTCAAAGGATCAGGATTTTGCAAAAGACCACAAGCTAGCAGGATTTATCGGCGGAGGCGGCGACTGGTTCATTGAAGCAGTTTATGACAGCTACTCTATCTATTGGGCGAACCGATGGATGGTCACGGACAAAAATGCCGCTGACAGAAGGATCTGGACGGTCAATTACGGTGCGCTGAGTGCACGACATCCCACAAACGATCTGCAGATCGACAATCAAACAGTAAAAAACGAATTGAGACGTGTACTGAGCGAGATCGCAGACTTTGCATCAGAGCAAGACTTGCAAAGCTGGGCCGAGCAGTTTGACAGATCTATGACCGTATTGGACAGCAGTTCGCCGGAAGAAGACTTCCAACCCCGAGACCTGATCCCGCTTGAAAATTATTCATTGACAGCAAAGCAGATCATATTTTCAGCGGGTTCTGCATGGGTCTTCGGCGGCATGGGCTCATGGAACGACCTGGGCTTCGATGACGAAGCAGACAACGAAAAATACGACGATCTTTCGGAACAGCTTTACTCAAAAATCAATGAGGCAATTATTGCCGGAATCAACACATATTGACAATGAACAGCTTCCGCGATAGTATGTCGTAAGTCGATTTTTTTCTTTCGGCTCGGTGCTGACAGAATCTTTTAGAACTTTTCATAAACGATTTCTTTAGGATATTTGGTCCGGCATAACGACCGTCATAATATGGAAATACCTTCAACACATAGGGTAAGCCACAGTTTCCAAAAGGTGCAGGCATGTCTGAAGAGTATGAACCATCATTTAACATCACGGGCAAAACAGCCTCAAAGATGGTCTCCATTTCCGCAAAGGCCGCATCTCTTAGCCAACCATTTTCTGCACCGCCAAGCCCAAAGCTCCGCCGCGCAAACCGCATCAGATCGATCAAATCATCACTGGCCATTGAAGCCAACTCCCTGAGCCTAAAACAGGTGACAGATGTGATCGGAGGGATGCGCGTCCTCGGCCCCGAAAAGGACATCCTGGAAGTAAAGAATGCATATTCCGCCTACGGGGCGATACCCGATCTGGATCCTTACGGCGTGAAGGATCTTCTGTATGCTCACGGACTTATGACAAATGGTTTGGTAGATGAACCCGGCAGGTTCCGCTCCGGCGGAGTTGGTGTGTTCAGCAACAATAAGCTTATCCACATGGCTCCGCCCGCACACATGGTTTCGACGCATGTCGCAGATCTGTTAGGTTGGATAAAGAATTCAGAATGGGATCCTCTGATCAAGAGCTGCATCTTCCATTATGAATTTGAATTCATACATCCATTTTCGGACGGGAACGGCCGCATGGGGCGCCTTTGGCATACCCTTCTGCTTTCTAGGTGGAATCCTGTGTTGGAATGGGTTCCGATAGAGTCCATGATCGAAAAACATCAGGAAGAGTATTATCAGGCCATCAACCGATCCACCGAAAAAACAGATTCGGGAATATTCGCGGAGTTCATGCTAAGTGCTATTGATGAGGCTCTGGATGAGTTCCTGACCGACCAAGATACCGACCAAGATACCGACCAAGATGTTCAAAGAGCCAGAGCTGTGGCGAATTGTCTGAAGAAAAAAGAAATGACATCTTTGGAGATAATGGAAAAACTGGGGTTGAGCCACAGGAAGACATTCAGGGACAATTATCTCAACCCTGCATTGGATCTCGGTTTGATCGAGATGACGATCCCAGAGAAACCCACTAGCCGGAACCAGCGGTATAGGCTGAAAAAATTTGAATGACCGTGGCCTATGCTCATATCCAAGCTTCACCAGAACTGTATCAGTCCCTCAGGCATCCGATCGGGATAACATATACTCCATCAGGACGTTTGTACCCATATTCTCCCGCAGTAAGTATCATGAGGAAGCGGGATCGCCCATCATCAAGACGGATGACAATGTCCGCCTCAAGACCATATCCGTCACGGTAGTGATATATCTCTCCGTTCAAACCCTGAGAATACACTCTGAGGTCCGGACACACAGCGCCTCAAAGAGAAGACCAAATATCCCAAAGTCCGTCAACAGCTTTTGGGTTGATGCCCTCAGCATATATGCTGCGATCGAAGGGTCCACAGAATGCCGTTTCGGATATGTCCTCACGGAAGTACCGGAACGGATGGAGGGATTCCATGCCTGCACATCCTCTACTATGAAAAGTTTTCATGATAGCCAGATTGATTAGATATTGTTAGTCACTTCCGATGTTGAAGGGTTTTTACTTCCTGTTTTGTCGGTTTTAAAATGAAAATGAAGGTAAGGGCAGGTTTCCCATGTTTTTGTTTTTGTGCTGTATCCGTTCAGATCGAAGAGCTCTTCATAGTGCCGTCGATGTACTGTTCATACCCATAGAGGTCAAGCATCCCGTGCCCCGACATGCAGAACACTATGTTCTTCTCCTCTTTGGTCTCTTTGCACTCCAGCGCGATGTCCATTGCCGCTTTGACCGCGTGGCATGATTCCGGTGCCGGGACCAGGCCTTCCGTCCTCGCGAACGTGAGTCCCGCCTCGAACGTTTCGAGCTGCTCATAAGCCCGTGCGGTTATCAGCCCTTTGTCCATTGCCGCAGAGACAAGAGGCGACATTCCGTGGTATCTCAGCCCTCCGGCGTGTATCCCTTTCGGAATGAACTCCTGCCCGAGCGTGTACATCATCAGGAGCGGAGTGAATCCTCCCGTGTCTCCGAAATCGTACTTGAACTCTCCCGCAGTGAGGGACGGGGCGGCCTTCGATTCCGCGGCCACGAATGTACAGTCAGCCTTGCCTTTGATCTTCTCTCCGAGCAGCGGGAACGCAAACCCGCCGAAGTTCGATCCTCCGCCGGCACATGCGATCATGTAGTCTGGCTCTATCTCGCCCATCTTCATTTGCTCGATGGTCTCTATGCCGATGACGGTCTGATGCAGCATGACATGGTTGAGCACGCTTCCCAGCGAATAGCAGGTGTTCGGATCTTTGGCAGCGATCTCGCATGCTTCGGAGATAGCTATCCCAAGGGACCCTGTTGTATCCGGGTGCTCCTTCAGGACCTTCCTTCCGAACTCCGTCTGAGGGCTCGGGGAAGCATGCACCGTTGCGCCGTATGTCTGCATGATCGTCTTTCTCATAGGCTTCTGCGTATAGCTGCCTTTGACCATGAACACTGTGCAGTCAATGTCGAACAGGTTCGATACCATCGCCAAAGCGGTTCCCCATTGCCCGGCTCCGGTCTCGGTGGTAAGGGTGTGGATCCCTTCCTCCGCATTGAAGTATGCCTGCGCAAGGGCCGTGTTCCCTTTGTGGCTTCCGAGAGGGCTCATATCCTCTCTCTTGAAGTATATCTTTGCAGGGGTCTTCAGGTACTTCTCGAGCCTGACCGCCCTCTGGAGCGGTGCGGGGCGGTTGAGACATACCAGGTTGTCCCTTACCTCCTCCGGGATGTTGATATAGCGCTCGGTCGACCCCTCTTGTCTTATGATCTCTTTGCAGAAGATCGCTTCGAAGTCCTCGGGTTTGGCCGGTTTCTTCGTTCCGGGGTTGAGCGGTGGCTCCAAATGTCCTATGTCTGCCGCCAGGTTGTACCATTTTTTCGGCACCCCTTCAACCGGCAAGTCTATCCTAATGTCTTTAGGTATCGCCATGATTGAGCCAAAGCACACATGTATATAATCTTATGTACATTGATGTATATTATTGTACATTAAATCCAGAAAATAAGGTTTTATCCCGGGTTCCGCGGCATCCGCCGATGAGCCCGGGATGTGACAGCCGATCACAAACTGCTGAGAGGATACTTCTTCAAAATATCCTGTGCGCCGTTGAAGACCTCTTGTGCCGTTCCTATTACATAGTAATCAAAGTTATAGGCCACCGCGCGGCCGATCAGAATAGATACCATGTATCCTTCCCAGCTGGAAAAAGTGTCTTTGATCGCTTTTGCCGCCTTTTTGATCCAGTCCAGCATCTCAGCATCATCGATCCAGCCGAGACCGCGGAATATGCGTGCCAAATAGCCCACGCGCTCCAGGTCCCACGCCAGCAGCGTGTCGCACTTCTGGGCGAACGGGAACAAATCGGGGATGTGCTCCTTGAGGGCTTCGAGGGTATCTCCATAACCTTCTACGCTGTCTTCATCCAGTTTATTAGGCTGTCCTGCTTTGAGTTTGCGGTATTCTCCTCCATATTGCGCTTGGTGCCTCCCTTCTAACAGAGATGCCAGCATCTTTCGGCCTGCGGCCACTTTTCCGATGCCCCATCCTCCGTCCAGAACGCTCTCCCAGTACTCCGCTTCTTCCATAAGGGCAAAGCATTGCCAGGGTTCGTCGTGAGTGGCGATCAAAATCGCCCCGATGGGCAGATATTTTTTCTGATCTTCCGGCACGGGATGTGCATCGACAAAGTCCTTTATGACCTGAGGGTCAATCTCGTAATCATCATTCGCATAAATGTTGACCTCATTATCGTCGTCGCACGACGACATTGCAGATATTTTTACGGCCTCCTGACTGAGAAGCGTTATTTTCTGCTGCATGATGAGCGCATTCTCGGGCGTCGGGTTAGCGGCATACTCCATCTGCACCTTCATGATCTCCATCTGGATCCGTTCCATTTCTTTCTGAGCTTGCATAATATCCATAGTTCTTCTCTCCTTTTAGTGTTCAGCCCCCGCCACAATAAGCTGTTCAACGATCTCTGTGTACCCGCCTTCGGATGCATAGTACGTTGCGCTGTGTTCAAGATTGTCCACTGCGTTCACGTTCGCGCCTTTTTCTATCAGCATGGCTGTAAAATCATTCTGCCCCCGCATTGCGGCTACAATTAGGGATGATTCTCCCGCCTCATTCTGGAAATTCAGATCTGCGCCTTTTTCTATCAGTGCCAGTCCCAAAAATTTATTCCCGCCCGCGGCTGCGTAATGAAGCGGCGAATTGCCGTTCAGCAGCCGCAGATTCGCATCCGCTCCCTCACCGAGCAGCAGGCGGACTATCTGCAGATTGCCGTTTATGCAGGCTATGATCAGCGGGGATTCGCCGTTGTCGTTGACAGCGTTTACCGCCGCTCCTGATCTCAGCAGCGCGGCCACGACCTCGCTCTGCCCGTTGTGCGCCGCCTGATGCAGCGGCGTGTTGCCGAAGGAATCTTTGTTCTCCCCTTCGCCGGACAGCAGCGGAATTATGTCCCGCAGGCCGTGTGCAGTGGCATAGTCCAGAGCGGTGTGCCCGTTGTTGTCCTTTATTGATGTGTCCGCACCGAGCGATATCAGATAGTTTGCTCCCTCAGTGCGTTTTTCCTTCAAGGTGTAGATCAGAGGAGACGCTCCGTACTTGTCTGTCGTGTTGATGTTCGCGCCGTTGTCGATCAACAGTTTCATGATCTCCTTGTTGCCGCTTTTTGAGACCGCGTGCAAAGGCGTGATGCTCTCGTTGTTGGCCAGCGAGACATCTGCACCGTTGTCGATCAGTATCTTCACTATATCCCGAGCACCTTTGATACAGGCGTAAAACAACGGCGTACAGCCC
The DNA here is from genome assembly GCA_009786295.1 of Methanomassiliicoccaceae archaeon. Classification (GTDB taxonomy): domain Archaea; phylum Thermoplasmatota; class Thermoplasmata; order Methanomassiliicoccales; family Methanomethylophilaceae; genus Methanoplasma. Next base: position 3,323 of record WQTN01000129.1, on the reverse strand, counting down.
ATCTGGTCGCGTTTGTTGTAGTCGATTCCGCCTTTTTTTACAAAGGCCTCGACGATTCCCTTTTGCCCGTTCTTGCAGGCGTTTAAGAATGTGTTGTCCATTTTTAATCTCCTTTCACATTTTGCCAAGAAGCAGTTTGACGAGCGGCTCGTTTTCATTTTCTGTAGCGATGTCCAGCGCCGTTTGCCCGGCGTTGTTTACTGCGTTCGCAACCGCGCCGAACTCCAGCAGCATGTCGCAAAGTGTTTTCGCTCCGTTCCTGTCGCCGTTGCGGGCGGCATAATGCAGGGCCGTGTCCCCGTTCTTATCGGCGGCGGCAACGTTCGCTCCCTGTTCCAGCAGAGTGAGCTGTACCTGCTCCATTATCTCAAAGTCCCTGGCACAGGCATGCATCAGCGCCGTCTCGCCGAATCTGTTTTTAAGATTTATGTCGGGGTTGTGTTTCAGCGTTCCGCTGATCATCTCGCCCTTTTTAGTGTATTTGTTATAGCCTCCCGATCTGCCGGATTTGCAGGCCAGGATCAACAGCGTATTGCCGTCATCGTCCACCGGGGTGTTGATGTTCAGCCCCACACTGACCATATCCTTGATGAACCTTGGAATGCGTTTTTCTTCAAAGGCGGGACCGTTCACGGACGCTTCGTTCAGATAGCTTACCGCCACCCTGCCGCTGCTGTCTTTGAAAGACGGGTCGGCACCGCAGGCAAGCAGGGCTTCCGCGGCTTCGTTCTTCATAAAAATGACTGCGATGGCCAAGGGCGTGCATCCTCCGTTCCTGTGCCGTTCTCCCTCTTTCAGTCCATTGAGGTCTGCACCTGCCGCAGCGATTGCCTTTATAGCTTCTTTGTCGCCTTTTTCAGCGGCCTGGTGCAGAGTCATGCCTCCCGCAGCTATGGCGGATCCGTCCGCATCATCGGTCAATGTGCCAGAAAGATAGGCTGCGATCTTCTTCGCATCGCTCTTGACAGCGATGTCCAGCGCAGACTGCCCGTATCCGTTCTTTTCATCTTTGTCTACACCGCCTTCGGCAAATGCTTTTACAACACGGAAATACCTCTCGACCCGTGCGACCGCCGCATCATATTCCTGCTGGGCCTTTTCGGGAGCGCTCGCATTGCTTGACACATACTGCGCTATCTGTTCCTCGGTCCTGCCCTGGCTTTTGTACCCGGCCAGCGTTTCCTCGTAATTTTTCTTTGCCCGTTCAGCACTGTTCTTGCTGAACTCAACGTTTTTCAGAGCATGACGGACATAATCGCAGGCGATGTGAATGCCTGTGTTTCCGTCCTTGTCGGTCATGTTCAGTTTCGCGCCGCGGGCGGCCAGTGCCTCGATCATTTCCGCCATGCCGTTCTCAGCAGCGTAGTGATAGCAGGTCATGTTCCTGTTCGTATCCTTACGCAGAGCACTGAGTTTGTTGTCTAGCAAAAGCTCTGTTGTCGCGCGCACTGCGCCCTCGGGCTTGATGTAGTACGTGCTCTCCGGCTGTTTTCCCAGATAATGGAGCAGCGTATGCTGGTATTTGTCGGTGATGTCGGGGGACACTCCCGCTCCGAAAAGCAAAGCGAGCGCTTCAGGGTGCGCATAGTCGGCGGCAATGAAAGCCAGCTCATCACCCGACTCCGGGTGTTCCGCCAAAAAGGCTTTGTATGCCTCCAGTGCAGCTTCCGGCCCATTCTTCCCATATATATTTTTCACTTCGTTGACATGCATGGATCATTCCTCTTACAATGTTTTCCGATATTCCGCGAACTCTGCACCGGTCAGACCGGCAGCAAGCCGCCTGGCTTGTTCTTCCATGCTGTTCTCGCGGTACGCATGGATCAGTGCCAGCAGAGTGGTCTGTTCCGCCGCCTGCGGGAAACGGACACAGAAGTCCGCATCCATGGGTTCGAGGTATACCTCTTTGTCTATCTGTTCCGCCGCAAGCTGAAGATATGCCTCGTCCGCCACAGGCGACTCGCGCGGAGCTGTGGCTGCTTTAAGCAGACGGAGCGTTTGTTCAAGACATGCGATCGATTTTGAGAGGTCATTCGCACGGAGATAGCACAACCCCAGCGCGAACTGCGCCGCGGGCGCTTTTTCAAACCCCGGCGCAGACAGCAAAAGAAATGCCTGAGCATTTCGGCGTTGACGCAGACAGGATACGGCCAAAGCAAGTTTGTCCGTTCCCTGCCGTGCCGGTGAGTCGGACACATTTGTATTGAAGCTCATGATACTTTTATTCTATGGAGGTTTTAATATTCATATATAACGCCAACCATGTCGACAAAAAATCCCTTTCTGCGCACTGTTTAAATACTGCATGTACATTAACCATCAGTTAGTAACTATAAGTTAACAACCTGGTGATAATATGAATGACATCGATACTATCCTGTCGGTCATCGAGAACCCCACAAGACGAAGGATCCTCATGGCGCTTGTCAGGGAGCCCCATTACCCTTTGCAGCTCTCAAGGGAACTCGGAGTGAGCCAACAGGCGATAATGAAGAATCTGGACATTCTTGAGAGAAGCGGGCTGGTGGAGAGCTGGAGAGAAAGCAGCGACAAGGGGCCCTTTAAGATCGTCTACCGTCCGACCTCGGAATTCACGCTCACGGTGGACATGCGCAATGGAATGTTCAGAGCAACCCTCTCGAGACCGGAGCATGAAGAGAATGCCCAAGAGAGCATCGACATGGCGTTTGAGGAGACGAGAGAAAGCTTATCGGAAATAGACAGACAGATCGAAGAATTTGACAGAATGAGAGAAGAAATGGTCGAAAGGCGCAACATGATGATCCGTTCGTTCATGAACAGCCCGATCGCAGGCGGGTTTGACTACCTGGAGAGAAGCATACTGTATGAGATGCTGAACTCGCCGGGACACGATCTGCAGGAGGTCTTCCGGGACATGGGCATCAGAGAGGACAGGATGACCAGGATCATGAGCGATATTGAATGCAAACACAAGGACACAAAAAAGAGGGATGAAGAATGAGCACTGACAAAGCAATAAAGGTCGCAGAACTGAAACCCGGAGAGACGGGAAAAGGCATCGCCAGGCTTGACCCTGAACTTATGGACATATTCGAATTCAAAACCGGCGATATCATACAGATAGACGGCACAAAGAAAACGGTCGTCAAAGTACTGAGGGGGATCCCGGAGGATGCCAATCGCGGAATAATAAGGATAGACGGCTCCGCCCGGCGCAACGCTGGAACTTCAATAGATGAGCGCGTCGGAGTAAAGAAGATAATCGCAAAGAACGCAGAGAAGATAACGTTCTCGCCCACAGAGGAATTAAGGCTTCAGGGCGGGGAGGAGTACCTCAGCAA
>WQTN01000128.1 GCA_009786295.1 Methanomassiliicoccaceae archaeon | reverse complement strand
TACCGGATTTCCCGGTTCATCTTGCCCGTGGAGGAGGGAAGTTCCTCAGCTGGATCAGATCCTACCGTCGGCTGCCCTTCATCTCTTGACAATGGTTGTAATACGGGATCCATATTTTTCTTTAGCGGTATTTGATTAGTTATTAATCTAATTTTAAATGTGTTTAATAATATGTTTGTATGGAATGTATTAAATATGTTCAAAACATGTTTAGTAATTGGATGCACTCGAAAGAAAAGATCAGGGAGATCGTCTGCAAAACAGCAGAGTTGTTATCTTCAGCGGACAGCAGCGCTGAGATAACCACACGGAAGATCGCCGAGAACGCAGGGATAAACCCCGCTATGGTGAACTATTACTTCGGGTCCAAAGAAAACCTCTTGAAGGCCGCTGTCTCTGTTATGGACGGCACTCATATGACAGACGCTCCGCATGACCCAAGCGGGTCCAGAAAAGCTATGTTCGACCATCTTGTGAAAATGTGCGGGATATCCATCCAATATGCCAAGCTGGGGCTTCGCGGCGATATATCGTCATTCTCAACGGACGCTCTGGAAACATCATATAAGCTTCTGGAAATGAAAAAAATGCATGACGGCATAACGCCGAATACAGAAAATGCATATTTGATCTTCAAAACAGTATGTTTTCTCATGGTGGCATCTGCGGACCCCGACGGTTTTGAAGAATTCTCGGGCATTGACATACGTTCAAAAAGCCAACTCAGGCTGCTTGTGTCAAAACAGCTGGATATTTTGCTTGGAGAAGCTCTTTGAGACTTATTATATAAATTCAGTAGGAAATCTTTTACGTATGAATTCAATTATGCAACCATGCTCATATCCGCCAAAGGACGTTACGCGCTTAGGTGTATGCTGGATATCTCGCTGAACGGATCAGAGGAAAATGTGAAGCTGAAGAACATAGCCGAACGGCAGAACATTCCGATAAAATATCTGGAACAGATCATCTCCGCCCTCAACAAAGCAGATTTTGTCAAAAGCGAAAGAGGGCCGAACGGAGGCTACCGCCTTTCGAAGCCTCCCGAGGAATACACCGTGGGAATGATAATAAAACTGATCGAGGGCGATACCGCTCCTGTCTCGTGCCTTGCCGACGTTAATGACTGCGAAAGGTCCGACAGATGCGTCTCCATGATTCTGTGGAAAAAGCTCAACGATGCCGTGAACTCTGTCCTTGACGGGACCACATTGGCAGATATGATAGACTGGAGCTCCAAAGGCCAGTTCATCGATATTGAGATACCCAATTACTGAAACATCTCTGATGACAGATACCTCTCGCCGCCGTCCGGGGCGAGGAACACTATAATCTTGCCTTTGTTCTCCGGCAGTTTGGCAAGTCTCACAGACGCCGCGAGCGCCGCCCCCGACGATATCCCTATAAGCAGACCTTCTTTTCTTGCCGATCCTCTGCCGAAGATTATGGCCTCATCTCCGGGTATCCTCATTATCTCATCCACCACCGACATGTCGAGAAGGCCCGGAACAAAGTTCGCGCCTATCCCCTGTATCTTATGAGGGCCGGCCTTTCCTCCCGACAGGATGTCCGACTCGGCGGGCTCCACCGCAACGATCCTGACATTCTTGTTCTTTGATTTTAGGTATCTTCCGATGCCGGTTATCGTTCCGCCGGTACCTACCCCTGCAACGAAGATGTCCACTTTGCCGTCAGTATCGTTCCATATCTCCGGTCCTGTTGTAAGCTCATGGTATCTCGTATTCGCAGGATTTGTGAACTGTCCCAGTATGATGCTGCCTTTGATCTCTTTGTTGAGCTCTTCTGCTTTGGATATGGTGCCCTTCATCCCTTCGCTCCCCGGAGTGAGGACGAGTTCGGCGCCATACGCTTTGAGGAGGTTGCGGCGTTCCGATGTCATCGTATCGGGCATCGTGAGGATCAGCCTGTATCCTCTGGCAGCCGATATTGCAGCAAGTCCTATCCCTGTGTTCCCGGACGTCGGCTCTATTATGACCGAACCTTTCTTGAGAAGGCCTTTCTCCTCGGCATCCTTTATCATCGCGAATGACGCCCTGTCCTTAACGCTGCCGGAAGGGTTCTTCGATTCTATCTTCACAACGATCTTTGCGTCCAGACCGTGCTCTGCTTCGATATTCTTCAATCTCAGAAGTGGCGTTCTGCCGATGATGTCTGTCAAAGACTCGTTGATCATCTTAACAGCCGTCTTCCTCAAGGTCGTGGTGATGGCTGTCGTGTATGTCTTCGGCGGGTTTCTCGAGACCGTCTATCTTTATGCCTTTCTTCTCCGCATAATCCCACAAAGCTGCGCGGACGGCTTCCTCCGCCAGAACTGAGCAGTGCACCTTTATGGCCGGCAGGCCGTCCAAAGCTTCCATCACGCTCCTGTTGGTGAGCTTGAGGGCCTCATCGATATGCTTCCCTTTGATGAGTTCCGTGGCCATACTGCTGGTGGCCACTGCCGCGCCGCACCCGAATGTCTTGAACTTGACATCGTTTATGACTCCCGCGTCGTCGATCTCAAGGTATACTCTCATTATGTCTCCGCATTTTGCATTGCCGACAGTGCCGACGCCGCTTGCGTTCTCTATTTCCCCTACATTTCTCGGGTTGGTGAAGTGGTCCATCACCTTTGCGCTGTATTGCATTCTCACTCCTCCTTTTTCTTCATGGCGTCCTCGTACAACGGGGACATAGCTCTGAGCTTGGAGACTACCTCTTTCAGAGCCTCTACTGTGTAATCAAGTTCCTCTTTGGTCGTGAATTCGGAAAGGGTCATCCTCAGGGACCCGTGAGCGATCTCATGCGGCAGTCCTATCGCAAGGAGCACATGCGACGGATCCAGAGATCCGGACGCGCATGCCGATCCTGTAGAGGCCGCGATGCCTTTCATATCGACCATCATAAGCATCGATTCGCCTTCTATGTATCTGAAACTGATGTTCGCGTTCCCGGGCAGTCTTCTGTCCCTGTCGCCGTTGAGCCTTGAGTACGGTATCTCGCTCAGGATCCTGTCGATGAGATAGTTCCTTTTCTCCGTTATCTTGGCGTTGTTCTTTGCCATTGATATGGACGATAGTTCGGCAGCTTTCCCGAATCCCACTATCCCCGGGACATTGGACGTGCCTGCCCTTCTCTTCCTTTCGTGCGGTCCGCCGTGTATCATTGGTGTGAGTTTCACGTTGTTCTTCATGTAAAGCATGCCTATGCCTTTTGGCCCGTGGATCTTATGCGCGCTTGCGCTCATCATATCTATGTTCTCCTTCTCCACATCTATCGGGACGTGGCCGAAGGCTTGGACGGCGTCGGTGTGGAACAATATCCCCTTTGAGCGCGCGATCTCGCCGATCTCCTTTATCGGCTGTATGGTGCCGATCTCATTGTTAGCGTATATCACTGAGATCAGGATCGTATCCGGGCGGATGGCCGCTTTGAGCTCGTCGATCTTTATTATCCCTTTATCATCCACGCCGACGAATGATATTTCAAAACCGTCTCTCTGAAGGAACTCGCAAGTTTCCAGAACCGCATGGTGCTCGACCGCCGATGTGATTATGTGTTTTCCTTTATCCTTTTTCATGTATGCGACGGACTTTATCGCCCAGTTATCGGACTCGCTTCCGCCGGATGTGAAATAGATCTCATTATCCTTGGCGTTTATCAGCCCCGCTATCGTCTTCCTTGCGCTCTCGCAGACGGCGCTGCATCCGGCACCGAAAGAATGGATGCTTGATGGGTTGCCGTACTTCTCTGTGAGATATGGCATCATGGCGTCAAGGACTTCGGGCTTGAGTATTGTTGTGGCTGCATTGTCCAGATAAATGGTCTTTGGCATTTGTTTCACCGCATCAGTGTCTTTCACATCACATTTCATACTATTTTGATATGAATACAAGTACGGAGTGAGATTTAGACTATTTAACTTTTTGCGGATTTGCCGGGCGGACAGTTCGTATTCTGAGAGAAATGATCAGGCCCGCGGCTTTGATATCGGCACAAGAATGCAGACATCTTGTTACCCGGTGGGTATAGGCCTTCGGCGGACCCGCCCCGCCTTGAAACTGTGATTACAATTATTATAAATAGTGTATCTCCCTGTAAGGTTATGGACCGTATCGGAAAAGCAGATACGCACCTTCACACCGAGTACTCCGGGTTTGGAACACTGGGGTTTCTTCATTTTCCAGAATCCGTGACAAAGCCTCAGTCTCTGGTAGAACGTGCGAGGAACAACGGGTTCGACGTCATCTGCGTTACTGATCATAATGAGACCGCCGGAGCGTTCATTGCTCAGAAATACGCAGAGCAATTCGATGACATAGAGGTTATTGTCGGCGAAGAAGTGAACACCTCCGACGGCGAGATAATAGGCCTTTTCCTGACAGAGAAGATACAGCCCGGCATGACCATAGAGGAGACCGTTGATGAGATACGGAGACAGGGAGGACTTACCATTGCACCGCATCCGTTCAGCATCCACGTTCCCGGCCTGAAAGAGAAGATCTTCGAGATAGACCTTGACGGCTTTGAAATTCTGAACGGCGGACATCCAGATAAGTATTCCAACGCATTCGCAAAGACCGTCATGGAACGGTACCCCGGAAGATGGGCGCCGATATCCGCGAGCGATGCCCACTCCAAATTCACATTCGGATACACATGGACCGAGTTCGAAGGCAGCACCGCCGAAGGCCTCAGGAAAGCAATAATTAACAAAAAAACGGTTCCGAAAGGATGCACCGCCCCCATACTGTGCGAGGTGCAGTGGAGCATGGAAGTGGTCATGGGAGGCCAGAGGCTCATGTACCGCTCCCTCGGAGGGAAACTTCCCGACAAAGAGGATCATTCTCTGATCGGGACGATCAACGGCCTGAGCGACCTGAAAAAAGCCGCAGGGATCGTCGGGGGCTTCATGTACCTGTTCCCTCCCGTATCCTTCGCCGCGACGCTGGCCAGCACCACATATTTACGCAGGGGCGCCAAACGCATGCGCCGCGATTTCGAACAGAGGCTGGAAGAGATAGATGATATTATCAGAAATCTTGACTGCTCACGCGGCCCCCAGCAGAGCTGATGGCATGGAACCTGCCGCATATAAGATATCGGTGGCGATACCTGCCGATCATAAGGACAGACTGCTTGATGAGATAAACGATTCCATGCGGCAGATATATCCTGGCTATGACAGGGTTTTCTCCATTGCGAAGACCGAGGGGACATGGAGGCCATTAGAGGGGTCCGACCCTTTCATCGGCAGGACCGGCGAGATCACCGTCGAAGAAGAGCTCCGCATCGACTTTGCGGTAAAGGCCGAAGACCTGCGGAATGTCATACTTGCGATACGCAGAGTGCATCCTTACGAAGAGCCTGCGATAGATATCCTGCCGATGATCATGTGGAAGGACGTCATTGGTCCTTGAGCTTCAATGCGTAGATGCTGTCGAAGGTCCTCTGCAGTTTGTGTATCTTGTGGCTTTGTTTCCTGTACCTCACATCTTCTTCTGATATCAGGCCTATCTCTAAAAATCTGTCCAAGGCCGCATCTCCCGCATCATAATCGCCGCGTACGCCTACCAGGACATTGATCGTATAGTTGCGGCACATAATATTCTCCGGGAGGCTGCCGCCGTTCCTCTCTTTGATCCCTTCCATCATATCTTTAAGGATCCCGATGCCCTCCTCGCAGCGCCCGATACAGTCATCGTACCTTCCGACCCCGTAGTATGCAGGGATGATCTCCTCAAGCACATCGAATCTCTCTATCTTCCCGAGATCATTCTTAAGGATGTTCTCGCCTGCTAGGACCGCCACTGCATGGTTCTCTTCCAGGTTCGCGTTCCTCATCACCGACAGCATGAAATTCAGCACGGATGAGGTGTCCGAACCTTCGAGATATCTTCCTATCTTTACCTTGTTCTGATCGCTCAGACCGGAATACCATTCGCCGAGCCTTACTTTTGATATCTCCTTGGGAATGTCTTTCTGTCTGCCGAAAATCATAAGGGGATTATACTGTCAATGATAGTTAAAGCTCACCTTCTGTCAAACCAGCCCCCTGCTCTCGCCCCGTCATGACGAAACGCATGTCCTTTGGGAACCGTTATCAATACTCTTTGTGCCGAGTATATAGAAAAAGATACTTCCATATTAGTAAATATTTTAAATCCTCCTCAGTATGCATCGGTACTTTAGAGGTTGCCTGCGCATAAGCGCTGTCCAGCATCTAAACAACAGGGGGGCACATTATGAAGAAATTGTCTACAATCATTGTCGTAGGTATTGCTGTCGCTGCGATCATCGGCGCGGCGTTCGCGCTTTATTTCTTCACCAGCAGCGAGAACGAGAAGTCGTTCGCTGTGACGTACTATAAGAACGACGAAAAACTGTTGGAAAGGACCGTGCCCGCCGGGACATCGATAACGATCTTTGACGATATGGGAAACGGAGACGGCCTCGGAAGATTCATAGGGTGGAACACCCGATCTGACATGACCGGCAAGATGCTGCTCCCGGGGTCGCAGATAACAGTGAAGGGGAACATCTCGCTTTACGCTATGACTGTTGGCGCGGGGGTTTTTGTCATCATACTTCCCGATGAACAGACAGGGTACAGCATAACCGCTGACCCTGCCATCGTCATCGGAGGCGGCAGTTCGATCCTCTCTTATTCGCTTCTGCCGAGCCATGTAGACAATGAGCTGGTCATCACCGTCAACGGCAATCCCATGAAGCTTGATGCGATGAAAAGGATACACCTGACGAACATAACCGAAGATCAGATTATCGCTGTATCCGGCGTGTTCGACAAACGCGAGCACAGCATATCCCTGCCGGATGATCAGAGGGGATATGTCCTGAGGTCATCCGCGGAAAAGGTCCACCACGGGGAATCGTACAAACTGGAATACACTCTGCTGCCTGGATACAGGGAGACCTATGATTTCGGGATCCGTGTGAACGGAGGGGATGCAAAGATCCCTTCGGGAGGAGTTCTCATGATCGAGGCCGTGATGGATAACCATACAATAACCGTGACCGGCGTGGAACCCGCCGAATACAGTGTGTCCGCAGGCAAGAATACAAAGGCCCTCGTGAACGGGGCTCCCGCGTCCAAAGCAACGGTGGAGGACATCGTGAAGATAATCCCTGACGAAGGATACGTCATACCGGACTCATTCAACGCCCAGATAAAAGGCGAGCTCAAAGCCGAACAGGGCGGATACCGCATCGCGGGAAATGTTGTCTTTCCGTCTGTTTTGAAAATAACTGTCGGAGATAATGTAAAAATAGACGGCCGGAGCTCGAATACAGTTTTCCTCTGCCCGGAGGACACGATCAGAATCGTCCCCGCAGCCGGATATTCCCTGCCCAGCAACTATGCTGATAAGGCAAAGAACCTGAACGGAGTGAGATATTCAGCGGAAAGATTCTCTTTCAGCAATGATGTCGTGCTTCCCTCGATATACAAGGTCACGTTCAACGGCCATAACACTGTACATGCAACATTCTATGTTGTTGGAGAAACAATAATTCCTCTACCAGCAAAAAACCCTGAAAGAGTGGGATATTATTTCGAAAAATGGGATGTGAGTTCATCGCTGTGTGTGGTTTCTGACCTATTAGTAATGTCCATCTGGAATTCAATGGCTCATGATGTATACTTTGGACCCAATCTCCTTGTAGGAGTAGATGGTAAATATTATTTATTTAAAGAAGGAACCAGTGAGCCGCCCCGGACAATAAAGATCAAATCTGACGAAAAAGTTGTGATAAAGAATACTTTTGACTTGCCTTTGCCTAACGGCTATGGTCCACAGGGAAGTGAGGTTTCCTATAGAAATGGATACTATGAGATTTTAGGAAACTGCTCGTTCCCAGGAGTCACATATGTAAACTACTTTGAGTTAGACAATGGAGAAGGTTTAGTTTACTCTGCCATAATCGGAAAGGGATACAATATCATCTCTGAACCTACAGAAAATAGAGATGGCTATTTTTTCACTGGGTGGATGTGTGATGACAAATATGTAAGTGGTCAGATAATATTGGAAAATAGACCATATATTATACATGCAACCTGGAAACCAATTGGTGGCTAACTTTATATAGAGTTTCTCCAATGGAGTTTTACCGTCAAGAGGTCAAAAAATGATCTTCATGCTACAGACTGAACTTATTCTTCTTAGATAAGACAGTGAAAGCAAGGACGGTTTGGTGATTTTTATGAAAAAGCAACAAACCAGTGAAAGCGCTAAGGATTTGGAAAAAATGCTGGCAGTAAGCCCTTACAACCAGCTCGCGCTCTCTGGTGTGGGCCGCATCAAAGACATAGATATCTTTGATACCACTCTGAGGGATGGCGAGCAGGTCCCGGGAATCGCGCTGAGCCGGGATGATAAGATACGTATCGCTCTTGCCCTCGATGATCTCGGAGTGGACATCCTGGAGGCCGGGTTCGCTGCTTCCGGCAAAATGGAGAAAGAAGTATTGACAAAATTGGGCAAGTCCAATCTGGATGCTCAGGTATGCAGTCTGGCGCGTGCAGTGAAATCGGACGTTGATGCCGTTATAGATACAGGCATAGGGATGGTGCACACATTCATCGCGACCTCCGATCTGCACATGGAATATAAGCTGAAAATGAGTCCGGAGCAGGTAAAGTCCAAAGCAGTGGAGGTCGTGGAATATGCAAAGGCCCACGGCTTGAAAGTACAGTTCTCATGCGAGGACGCGACACGTTCCGACCTCGGTTTCCTGAAAGAGATACTGACGGAAGTCCAGGATGCCGGCGCGGATTCCGTGAACATACCGGACACAGTGGGAGTCATAATACCTCGCGCTATGAGTTATCTGATAGGCGAACTGAAAAACACACTGAGCATCCCGATCTCGGTGCACTGCCATAACGATATGGGGCTGGCTGTTGCCAACTCCATTGCCGCCATAGATGCCGGGGCGACGATATGCCATGTCTGTATGAACGGCATAGGCGAAAGGTGCGGCAATGCCGCGCTGGAAGAGATAGCGGTGAACCTGTTCGCGAATTACGGCATCCAGACGGTAGACCTGAGCAAGATCGGTCAGACATCAAAACTGGTCGAAAGGGTCACCGGTTTCACTGCCGCAGGCAATAAACCGATAGTCGGAAAGAATGCTTTCGCGCATGAATCGGGGATACATGTGCACGGCGTGATGAACAACTCCCTGACATACGAGCCGTTCAAACCGGAACTGGTGGGCGCGGACAGAGCAATAGTCATAGGCAAGCACTCGGGCGCGCATTCTATACAAGGAAGGCTGGATGTCCTTGGGGTCAGGTTCCCTGCAGAGCAGATGGACGAACTGCTGGAAACTGTCAAAAAGATCGCCATAGGCGGTAAGATGATCGATGATGCCGAACTGCTGGCGATAGTCGATAACATAATGTGGAAAAATGACACAAAAACAAAGATGGTCTCATTGGACGAACTGACGGTGTTGACCGGAAAGAACACTACCTCGGCGGCTGTCGTCACAGTAACGATAGGCAACAGCGATAAAAGGACGGCCGCAGATGTGGGCGTAGGGCCGGTGGATGCCGCCATCAATGCCATAAGAAAAGCCATCAACGACAACATAACAATGGAAGAGTACAAACTGAGCGCCATAACCGGAAAGAGCGATTCCATCTGCGAAGTGACCGTGATGGTCATGAATGTGCAGAACGATGGTGCTTTGTCCGTTGGAAAAGCGGTTGGTTTAGATATTGTCGAAACATCCGTAGACGCAACGATGGCCGCAATAAACAGGGACTTCGCAAGACAGAGGAATGCATAATGGGAAAAACAATCGCTGAAAAGATATTCTCCAGCAGATCCGGCACCGACGCAAAGGCCGGCCAGATCGTCATTGCTGACGTGGATTACGTGATGGTCAACGACGTTACGGGGCCTATCGCATTCAGGGAGTACGAAAAGATCGGCTCTGGAAAGATATTCAGAGACAAGATGGTGCTCATACCCGACCACTACGTCCCGAACAAAGACGTCGCTTCTGCGGAACAGGCCAAAGAGATGAGGGACTTTGCCAGGAATCATAAGATAAACAACTATTATGAGGTCGGAAAGGGCGGAGTATGCCATCAGATCATGATCGAAGAAGGTTTCGCCGCTCCGGGAAGGCTCATTGTCGGCGCTGATTCCCATACCTGCACTTACGGCGGCATAAACGCATTCTCTACCGGCATAGGCTCTACCGAGGCGGCGGTCGCATTCGCCACCGGAAAGCTGTGGTTCAAAGTGCCGGAGACAATAAAGGTTGAGCTGACCGGCAAGTTCAGAAAGAACATCGGCGGGAAAGACCTCATCATCAGGATCATCGCCGATATCGGAGTGGACGGAGCAAACTACAAGGCATTCGAGTTCCACGGCAACGGCGTTGGGAACATGAGCGTCGCCGACAGACTTTCCGTCTCCAATATGGCGATAGAGGCCGGCGGCAAGGCCGGCATATTCCCCTGCGACGAACTTACAAAAGAATATATCAAAGATACTGTGAGAGGAGAATATGCTCCGGTCTCGGCAGACCATGATGCAGAATACTGCCAGATACTGAGATATGATCTCTCGAAGATCGAATCCATGGTCGCATTCCCGCACCTGCCAAGCAACGGCCGCGCTGTGAAGGACTCAGATGTGAGGATAGACCAGGCATATCTCGGATCATGCACGAACGGGCGCATCGAGGATATGCGCGCCGCTGCCGCTGTAATAAAAGGAAGGAAAGTGCACCGCGATGTCAGGTTCCTGGTTGTTCCCGCGACGCAAAAAGTATACAGGCAGATGATAGACGAGGGACTGATGACCATCTTCCTGGATGCAGGAGCATTCATATCCGGTCCGACATGCGGCGCATGCCTGGGAGGATACATGGGGATACTTGCGGCGGGAGAGAAAGCGGTCTCGTCCACCAACAGGAACTTCATCGGAAGGATGGGGGACAAGAACTCGGAAGTATACCTTGCGGGACCGGAGGTCGTCGCTGCGTCGGCAATCGCAGGCAGGATCGTAACGCCGGATCAACTGGAGGGGTGATGATGGTAAAGATAGAAGGAAATGTCTGGAGGTTCGGGGACAATGTCGATACGGATCAGATAATACCGGCTGAGCGCCTGGTATCCTCTAACCTGACCTATCTGAACGACTTCATATTTGAAAAAGTAAGGCCGGGTGTCTCCAAAGAAATAAAGAAAGGGGACATACTGGTGGCGGGGAAGAACTTCGGGTGCGGATCGTCCAGAGAGCATGCCCCGCTGGCGCTGATACAGGCAGGTTTCTCATGCATCGTGGCCGAATCCTTCGCACGTATATTCTACCGCAACTCCATGAATATCGGACTGCTGCTGGTGGAATGCAAGACGGACATAAAGGAGGGAGATGCCGCAGAGGTGTGCACCGACAGCGGGAAGATCAGAGATCTGGATAACGGAAAGGAATTCGGTTTCCAGAAGTATCCTCCCTTCATAACGCAGCTCATAGAATGCGGCGGACTCATCAATTTGATCAAGGAGGGTAAATTTTGAAACATCTCGCAATAATACCGGGAGACGGCATCGGAAAAGAGGTCATAGACGTAGGGCTGAAGGTCCTGGACGCCGTATGCGAGATCTCGTCCTTCGACTATGACGGTGAACTGTTCGACATAGGATCCGAGAGGTATCTGAAAAGCGGCGAACTTCTTACTGACGAGGACACAGACTCTCTTAGGAAAAAAGATGCCATCTATTTCGGTGCGATCGGCGACCCGAGGGTCAAACCGGGGATACTGGAACAGGGCATCCTTCTGAAAATGAGGGCCGTGTTCGACCAATATATCAACCTCAGGCCGGTGACATCCTGGTTCCCCTTGGTGCCTCTGAAAAGAGAGGTCCCCTTCGATATCCATTTCCTCAGAGAGAACACAGAAGACTTCTACATGGGCGCCGGAGGGACATTCGGCAGAGACCGGAAGGATGCGCGCGTCAATGTAAAAAGAGAGATGTATGACCTTCAGATAGACCTTAGAACGAATTCTTCGAATAATGATGATTTCGCATTCGAGATAGGTCTGCTTTCAAGGAAGGGCATCACAAGATTCGCGGATTATGCCTTCAACTACGCAAAGGCAAGAGGCGACAAAAAGGTCACGCTCGTCGATAAAGCGAATGTCTGCACCCATATCTACGGCATGCAGAGATCCATCTTTGAAGAGAAGTCCAAAGAGCACGGGATCGCGTTGGAGTATATGTTCGTCGATGCCATGGCAATGGCGATGATAGTCAGGCCCGAGACGTTCGGCACGGTCGCGGTCCCTAACCTGTTCGGAGATATACTCACAGACCTCGGTTCGCAGCTCCAGGGAGGTCTGGGTATGGGCGGGAGCGGCAACATAAATCCGAACGGGGTCAGCATGTTCGAGCCGATCCACGGGTCTGCGCCGGACATTGCCGGCCAAAAGAAGGCCAACCCTATTGCGGCGGTGCTTGCGGCAAGGATGCTGCTTGAGAACCAAGGTTACCAGGAAGAAGGCGAAATGCTCAGAAGGTCCGTAAGGGACTGCCTTGACAAAGGGCTTACAACACCAGACCTAGGCGGAAAACTGACCACAGATGAGGTCGGAGAAGCGATCTGCAGATATATTTTGGGACAGAAGAAGTGAACCTATGATCACGCTTGACCTCCGCATAGAGTATGATGATGAAAAGATGGCAAAAGCTGTCTTCGACTCTGTGGCTCCCGATAATGAAGGGTATGTTGCAACGGAGCTGTGCGGAAACGTGCTGCTGATGAGTATCTCTTCAGATAACGCCGGGAGCCTGCGCAATGCCGCTGATGACCTCATGGCCTGCATAAAGGCCGCCGAGGAGGCCTCAGGTCTCGTCTCCGGCCCCGCTCCTGACCTTGACGGCGACTCCCTTTTTGAATGAACTTATCTCTTCCGCCACCAGAATCATGCGGCCTGTGGCGATCACTTTGT
This sequence comes from Methanomassiliicoccaceae archaeon, assembly GCA_009786295.1. Taxonomy (GTDB): domain Archaea; phylum Thermoplasmatota; class Thermoplasmata; order Methanomassiliicoccales; family Methanomethylophilaceae; genus Methanoplasma. The sequence goes on along the minus strand of WQTN01000128.1, from coordinate 2,803 downwards.
CATTTCCATCTGTGACGATGGCCTCTTCCATCGGCCTCAGTTCTTTGTCGCATTCTGTGACGAACTGACAGAACACGTTCTTTCCTTCCGATACGAACGGAACTGCATCGTCAGAGACCCTGACCCTCATGAACGGAGCGGGGACCGCCGAGACTATCCTGTCCGCTCCTTCTTTCCTTAACGTGTACAGCCCATCTCCGGCGCGCATTGACAGTATGTGCTCTCCGTCGGAGATGACGTTCCTTATCTTACCTGTGTTCTTGCTTATGACCAGCTCTATCTTCCCTCTGAACAGAGCATCGGTCGCATCGATGCCGAACTGATATCTGGATACCGCCTTCGCCCTTATCATATCTGGGTCGTATACTTCGGTGCCGTCGTCTGTTATATCGCTGCCGTTTATGGTTTCAGTGAATTTGTGTTCGAGGAAGTTGACAGTGAGCGATTCCGATTCTATCAGTGTATCGGAATCCAGTATCTTGGGGAACACTGACTGCGCGATGGGGTACAGCTCATCTAATTCTGCGGGCACCGGTCCGAACGGGGAAACGACCACCGGCGTATACCCCGCTTTTCTTGCCCTATTGAAATCCGCCGCCATTGCCCTGCTGTACGGTTTGCTGTCCTCGTCGTAGAACAGGGCGGCCTTATCGGTCGCCGGAATGTACCTGTCCCATAATCTGGATATGTATCTTCCGAACACCGGCCTTCCTCTTGTCTCCGCTCCGGTGTAGAACATAGCGCCGTCCCTGCTGATAGGATCGTATCTCTCCATGAAATCCCAATGCTCTTCCAGCCTCCTCAGCGCATCGAGCAGGGCCGGATGCGATCTGCACCGCATCTCTGCCAACTCCCACAGCCTGCCTTCCCTGACGTATCTTTTCACAAGTGCAAGTTCATTCGTTATCTGGTAAAGGTTGTGTTTTGCGATGGTTCTTTCCTTCTCTTTCTTCTCCATCTTTCTGAGGGCTTCCAAAGTAAGCCCTCTGCATGCAGGACAGTTGCAGTCTAGAGACTGCATGTCCTGCAAACGGTAAGTGCCGTCGATGAACATCATCCTGTCGTCTCTGGCGAACTTTGCGTAGGATGCCGAATCGAAAAGGTCGCACCCCATCAGAACCGCGAGGGCCAGCACCATAGGATGTCCCGCACCGAAAAGATGCACCGGCCTGTTCGGGTTCAGCCCCCTCTTGGAAGAGATCACCACGTCAACAAGCTCAAGATACCTGTACTGCTCCATGAGGGGGACGACGCCGCCTATTGGGTGGACATCGACATCCATCGGTGCCATGCTCCTTGCGCAGTATTCCCTGAGATCCTGATACACCGAGCCCTGGATAACGCCGTTGATCATCATGTCCCCCTTCATATCACAGGCTTCTTTCGTCCTCTCAAGGGTGATCTCTATCGAATCAGCCGTTTGCTCCTTTGTCCAATACGGTTCTGTGAAAATGTCGAGAACGGTCCCGATGTCGGTCCCGATGTTCTTCTGGAATCCTACCATCTCTTCATTCGTGACCTCGACCTCGCCGTACATATGACTCTGGAATGTTCCGGAATCTGTCATTATCACTCCGGGGAAATCCAGCATCTCATGGAGTCCGACCTCCTGGGCCTTTGCTTTCAGTTCGGGGTTGTTCTTGATGATATATGAGTTGGTTATTATTGCCCTGAATCCGAACTCTTCGTAGAGCTCTCTCGGGGACACAGTGCATATCTTCGGATTTACCACCGGGAGGAGAGCTGGCGTCTCCAACACTCCGGACCTCGTCTGAAACTTACCTATTCTGGCAAGCCCGTCTCTTTTAACAACCTCAAACATCAGGCAGTAGATATGGTCGCGGGATTAAAGGATTCTGTTCTTTACAATGTCGGCATATGTTTTTGATATCGCATTCTTGACCAGAACATCCGGGATATCCTCTATCACGTCTTTCCTCCAATCAAGTACCGGGCGCCCGAAACTTACCATGCCGACCTTTCCGTGATCGCAGCTGTCTTCCGAATCGAGCATCTTGATCTCCAGCCCTTCGAGTATATCCTGCACCCTCTTTCCGTTGATGATGAGTGCATTGGGTCCTTCCTTCTCTGTGCTTATGAATTTTGAAGAGATATCAGACATCTGCATCTCATAGACCAGGCCTTTGAGGTATTTCGACATCTCCTCGACGGACTGCCTTCTTATGTTCTCATCTTCCGGCGGTTCGGATGAGTGCCTATACTCAATGTCGATCATAGCCATGATACTGCATTATGGCCGCCAATTAAAAGCGTATTGCACTGACAGCTTTATCACTAACAAGAACATTCCGCCCTATATGTTCCGTATCGAGTTCCGAAGTGCCGAGGAATACAAAATGGTCATACTGATGAGGGACGATCTGAAGATGTCCAAAGGAAAGATCGCAGCACAGACGGGACATGCGGCGGTCAACTGCGCTCTGAGCATCAAGAAAAAAGACTCAGATATGTTCGAAAAATGGACGCTCTGCGGCCAGCCCTTAATAGTCCTGAAGATAAACTCGGAAAGAGAGCTCTTTGAGTTCAAAGCGATCGCCGATGCTCAGGATATCAACAATTCTGTAATTTGTGACGCGGGGAGAACGGAGATCAAACCGGGGACCATCACGTGCCTCGGCATAGGCCCTGCTTCGTCCGCCGTCTTGGACAAGATAACAGGCGAGCTCAAAATGCTCTGAACCCGTTAAAGGGCTTTCAGGAAATCATAATTGAGAATGAAGGCTGAGCGCAGATATTTGTCCGGCATTGCCATTTCACTCCCACGGAGGGTCCACCCTAACAA
>WQTN01000127.1 GCA_009786295.1 Methanomassiliicoccaceae archaeon | reverse complement strand
AGTAGAGGCGGTCAGAGCAGTGAACGGTTCTGTCTCCGTCCTTTGCGGTGCGGGGGTAAAGACCGGGACCGACGTAAAAAAAGCCATTGAGCTAGGAACATCCGGGGTGCTTCTCGCATCCGGCGTTGTTAAGGCGAAGGACCCGAGAGCTGTGCTCTTGGACCTTGTGAAATACCTCTAAGGGCTAACTGTACATATTGCGGCTATAATACTGTCTTACCGTAGGACAAGTATGTTCAGAATAGGATATGCAATACTTTTTTTGTTCATCCTCCTAGCCGCGCCCGTGCTCTCTGAGGACACAGCCTCCGGAGGAGAGACCGAGAACATACTTTTCTATGAAGTATACCCCTTCGGCGACCATGAGGGGATATCTCTTTTCAACTATGGTTCCAAAGACACGAATCTGAAAGGCTGGTCGGTATCGGACGGAGAAGGGACGCTGACATTCGTAAAAGACATCTATGTGAAATCCGGGACGAGATTGACGGTAGCGAAGACGATCGGTGCCGACGACTGGTTCTCCGGGAGAGACAGAACGATCGCCTTTGACGATAAAAGCATTGAAAGGAAAGGAAGTTTCATTCTAGCGAACACAGGCGACGATGTTTATCTGTACCGCAGCGGTGCAACAGTGGATGCGGTCTGTTACGGGAACAAACGAACCGAGGTGGGTTGGAAAGGGGACCCGGCAGACCTGCCGTCGAACAGATATCTGCTCCGCATAGGCTCCAGCGATACGGATACTTTATCAGACTGGGTCTCTACCAAACCGGGACTGACCAACCGCACTTTTGATCCTGAGTTATTTTTTGATGCGAAGGTAACGCCTTTCAGTTTCCCGGAATCGCGGGGCATACCGATATTCAAAGAACTGGAGAGCGCTGAGCATGAGATCCTGATATCAATGTATCTCCTGACAAACGTTCAGCTGGCCGCTTTGCTATGCGAATCAGCGTCCGAAAAGAATGTGACGGTCCGCATCCTTCTGGAGGGGGATGTTCTGGGCTATGATATGACCACGGAGCTCACGCTCATGAGGTCCATTGTCGATGCCGGCGGAGAAGTGTACCTGATCAATGATCAGGTTCCTGGCAATTATGAGCGTTTCTCTTTCTTTCACAATAAATATGCGGTGATAGACGGCAAGAAAATGATAGTGACATCCGAAAATTGGACATCAGGTAACCTGAGTTCTAATGGTTCCAACCGCGGATGGGGGGCTGTGATAGAAAGCGAGGGTCTTGCCGAATATGTTCGGGATGTATTCCTCAGCGACCTGAGCCTTGAACATGGGGATGTCCGTTCCCTGCTGAACAGCTACCCCGGCCTGAAGCCGTATCAAGGCGTCATAACCTATGGGGGAGCGGAGCCCTATGAGGCCGTTGCTTTCGACGCAAGGGTCATGCCCGTCCTGTCCCCGGACAATTCTTGGTCCGCTCTAAGGTACTTCGTAGAGAAGGCCGAGACGAGAGTATACTCTCAGCAGCTGGACCTGGGAAACTCATATCAGATCATAGCGGACAGATCGCCGCTGGGGTGGATGTCATCCGCCGCGGACAGAGGGGTTGATGCCAGATTCATTCTCGACTCTTCCAGCGGCAGTAAGGGCGAGGCAATAAATCTGATAAACAGCACCACGGAGATCAAGGCAATATCTGTGGACGGCAGGGAATCGTTCTCTCTTATACACAATAAAGGAGTGGTGATAGATGACCTTGTATGGGTGGGCTCCGTGAACTGGACCGAAACCTCTTTCATGAACAACAGGGAGTTCGCGGTCGTAGTGGATTCTCCCGAAGTAACAGAATTCTTTGCCGGACTGTTCATTGAGGACTGGGGCGTAAATGAACATACCATCGAGGAAACAGGCCTCGAGATAACATTCGATGTGTTCTCTGCCAACGGCAGATCGGTCTACGCGTTCACCGTCTCGGGGCCGGAACACTCTGAATATGTCTGGGATGTTCTGGGCAACGGCGTTCTCAGAACATCATCCATAAACAGGATCGCCTTGACGGACCTTCCTTCTGGAACATACAGAATAAGTGTGACCATGGACGGGACCGGGCACTCTGCCGCCAGCGAGTACACGGTGGCATCGGACGAAAAGCAGCCCGCGAAGAACAATCACTATCTGGCAGTCGCCGCGGCAGGATTAGCAGCTGCGGCAGGAGCGGGGATCATGATCAGAAGGAGGAGAGATACGACGCCCCTATGATATTTGTAAGGCGAATCCGGCATGTGTCACGTATTATATACATTGAAAACGATGGGCAACACGTTGGAATATACATCCAATATTTGATATAGGGAGACTTTGATAAATTCGAGGAGCAAATTACAATGAAAATGTTTCATTTAAACCATTGGATTATACATCCAATAAAAACCGCAGAAAATGCAATACAGGGGTGTGAAGGATGCACATAATGGAAGGTTTCCTGCCTCTTGAGTGGGCAGTGTTCTGGACGATCGTCACTATACCGTTTTGGATATTCGGCATAAGGGCGCTGAGAAAGTTTTTCATCGAGCACCCGGAAAAGAAGTTGTCTCTTGCATTGTCCGGCGCGTTCATCATCATCCTGTCTTCTTTGAAGATACCCTCTGTCACAGGGTCTTCATCGCATCCCACGGGTACAGGGCTCTCTGTGATGCTTTCCGGACCATGGATCACCGTCATCTTGTGTACGATCGTTCTGTTGTTCCAGGGAACATTCATGGCGCACGGCGGATTCACAACGCTTGGAGCGAATGTGTTCTCAATGGGTATCGCAGGGCCGTTCGCCGCATACTACCTGTTCAAATATCTCAGGAAGATGAACTTCAATGCGTCAATGACGGTCTTCGTCGTGGCATTTGTCGCGGACATCGTCACATACCTGGTGACAGCACTGCAGCTCTCGCTCATCGTCCCGTACACGGGAATAGGAGCATTCGTGAGCACGTATGGCACATTCTTCGGCATATTCGCTGTGACGCAGGTCCCCATTGCCATTGCAGAGGGCATGATGATGGTATTCTTCTTCAGGTATCTGGCTGATGTGAGGCCGGACATGGTCAAAGGACTGGGATTCGATACATCTGTCCGTAACACAAAAGGCATACTCAGCGGCGAGGCGAAAGAGGGTATGATCAGAATAGCAAACAAGACCAAGACTCGCCTGATGATGGTAGGATTTGCTATAATAGCGGCAGTGATGGTACTGCTGGCATACGCTACGTCATTCTTCGGTGATGTAGGCGGCGCAGACGATGCGGGTGCGGAGACAATACTGGACCTCATCCCCGGATATCAGCAATTGACGGAAAACTTCATACAGTTGGAAGAATCTCAGCTTACTATTCTGTTTATAATTCAGACCATAATCGGAATTCTGATCCTTGCGTACATTCTGAATATGCTCCGCAAGAGGAAACTTGAGAAAGAAGTGGAGGTCCAGGAAGAAACATGAGTGAAGAGCACGGCAGTGAATTCAATTCGGTTGATACGGCCGCATACAAGAGCCCGATGCTTAGTTGGTCTCCGCTGGCAAAACTCTTCCTTATTCTTTCACTGCTTGTGCTGGATATCGCTTCAAAAACAATATGGATGTCCGTATTCGCGTGCGCGATCGGGCTTACCCTATTCCTTTACGCTTCCTCCCTGAGGCCGCCGAAGGCCCTCATGCTGCTTTTTGTCTATGCTCAGGTCCTGATAATCATCAGCGCCTTCATTTTTATGATCGTGACGCCGGGAGCGTCGGTGGCATCATGGTGGTTCCTCAACTTCACCGATGCAGGCATCTCCTTTGCTATGCTGATATATGCCAGAGCGACGGCCGCACTTCTCCTCCTGTATTCTTTTGCGGTCTCGACACCCGTCCCGCATCTGGCGGAAGCAATGAAGAAACTCAGGTTCCCGGATGTTTTTGTGGAATTGATGGTACTGATGTACCGTTACACATTCCTTCTGATGGAAACCGCAGAAAAGATGCACCTGGTCGCTGAATGTAAATTCGGATATGCCGGATACAAGAAGAGCATGAGCACCACATCAAAACTGGCTGTCGGCGTCTTCATGCGTTCGCTCGACACGGCAGAGAGAGGTCAGGTCGCACTTCAGTGCAGGAACTACAGAGGAGAATTCAAAAGCCTTTCTTCATTTAATAAACAAAACAAAACGGCGACAGTATTTTGCGCATTGATCGTATGTACCGCTGTGATCTTTTTCCTGACACAATGGTATGGGGTACTGCCAATATGACGGATGAGACAAAAATAATACTTGAGACAAAAAACCTCAGCTTCTCTTATGAAGGAGGGAAACAAGCGCTGAAAGATGTATCTGTCAAGATCCCTGCCGGACGAAAGGTCGCTTTTGTAGGGCCCAACGGTGCAGGGAAGAGCACTCTGTTCATGCATTTCAACGGGATACTGAAACAGACGGAGGGAGAAGTTGAATATGATTCAAAGAAGGTCGATCATTCAAAAAAGGGATTGATCGAGCTCAGGAAAGAGGTGACATTCGTCACGCAGAACCCCGATGATCAAATATTCAATGTGATCGTAGAAGACGACATCGCCTTCGGCCCCTTCAATCTGGATATTCATATCGACGAGATACGTAAAAGGGTCGACGGCGCCCTTATGATGGTAGGCATGGAAAGTGAAAGGTTCAGACCGATCCACCACCTGTCATTCGGACAGAAGAAAAGAGTGGCAGTTGCCAGCGCATTGGTCATGCGCCCGAAGGTATTGATAATGGACGAACCGACCGCCGGCCTGGATTCAGAGATGGTGTACCGTCTCTATGAGATAGCTGACGAGGTGAACATGAACGGATCAACTGTCATCATATCCACGCACGATATAGAAACAGCGTACTCGTGGGCAGACATCATCATCGTTCTTGTCGACGGCGAAGTGCTAGCGCAGGGGACGCCGTTCGAGGTGTTCTCGATGAAAGATGTGCTTGACAAAGCAGGCCTTTCCGTCCCGATGGTCCACGGACTCAACGAGTTCATGAGTGCGAACGGGCATAACATATACGGAAGGACGATGTCGACCGCGCTGCTGAACATACGCAAAGAAATTGTGCCAGGAACACTTCACGTAATGCGGCCCGGATATATCGGAGAGACGTACGGGAATATCGGCATGTACGGAAGCTCGTCACGTTATTTTGTTGAGAATGGCGATATAGAGGTCCACTTCAGGTTCAATGCCATTGAAAGGTGCATTGAAGACATCCTCAACGGCAAGGATTCAACGATATACATCGACGAATCGCTCAGCCATGTCCTAGATCATAATCTGTCCGGTGTCGCTGCGCACGGCATAACCATACCGGTGGAAGAACACAGGGACAGCTCCTGAACAGGGAAACAGACGGATCGATATGGCTTTATGAGAGAACATAGGAATAATAATCATCAGGACGCAATACCTCTCTGATGTTTGTAAGACAAATGCTCGTTTCTGATATCGACAGGGTGTATGAAATCGCCTGTCAGTCGCTTGATGAGTTATATGTCCGAGAGGTCTTCTTCTTTTTCATAAACGGCTGGCCGACCGGCCAGCTGGTGGTTGTTACCGATGCCGGAGAAGTGGTCGGGTTCCTGTCCGGGGCTAGACTCACATCCGACAAGGCAGCGATACCGCTATTTGCGGTCATCCCGAGACACAGAAGGGCAGGTGCGGGGAGCAGAATGATGGAGGAGTTCAGGATCCGCACCATGATGGACGGCATGCATTATATACAGCTGGAGGTAAGGGACTCGAACGCCTCTGCGGTGGCATTCTACAAAAAAATGGGATTCTCTGCCGTTGAATATCTGGATAGCTTTTACAATGACGGCGGGAACGCCGTCAGGATGATATGCAGGGTCCGCGGGAACGCATGATCACTTCAGGTCATCGACGGATTCCAAGAATATCTGCGATCTGAAAGCGCCGCGTTCAACGGATTTTTCATATCTCAGATACTCAAGTTCTTTTTGTCCGCCGCCGATGATCTCGGATATCGTGCAGATCACCTGAAGAATATCGGCCAGTTCCTCGAGGTTCTTGGACTTCTGATATTCCGCGACCTCCTCCAGGAGCTTGCTGTTGAGCGCCTCCAGGAATTCATCATCATCCAAGATCCTGAAGCAAGGCAGTTCTCCCTTCTCGGTAATTATGCTGGGGACATTGTCCCTGACGAGTTTGTTGATTGTTCTGATTGCCATGATGATACACAATCAAAGAGATTCAAAAATGTTCGTACAATTTGATCGGGCCGTCCTATTCTCAGAAAAGTCCTTCTTATCAATTGGATGTATACGCCAAATTATAATACTCAATATATCATTCGGCTGTCTGGTGCCCGCATGAGAGGAAAACTATACGGGGTAAGCGTAGGTCCGGGCGACCCCGAACTTCTGACCCTTAAGGCCAAAAGAACGATCGAAGAATGCAGCGTCATAGCGTACCCGATCAGACACCCGGGCGAACGCAGCATGGCGTTCAGCATCATTGAGGATGTCGTCGAAGTCTCTGATAAACGCAAATTAGAGCTTGTGTTCCAGATGTCCTCTGACAAAACGGTCAGGGCATCCAATTACAACGACGCCATGGGGCAATTGACATCTTTGCTTGATGAGGGATGTGATGTCTGCATGATAACGCTGGGCGACGCCACGGTATACAGTACCTTCATGCGCGTAAGCAAGGATATTGAGGACAGAGGCTATGAGACAGAAGTGGTGCCGGGAGTACCATCCTTCTGCGACGGCGCCGCAAGGGCAAAGATGCCGCTGATGATAGGCACCGAAGGTCTTGCGGTGGTCTCGGCCGCAGAAGGCTCAGACCTTTTCTGCACAGCGCTTGATGATTTTGACAATGTTGTGATAATGAAAGCTTACGGCTCAATAGAGAAGATATCGAAAAAGATCGACAGCATGGACAAGGTCCCGGAGGTTCTTGTGGTCAGCGATGTCGGTCTTGAAAGCCAATACATAGGACCTCTGGACAAGAACAGGAAATATGGCTATTTCACCACCCTTATAGTGAAAAAGCAAAAGGAGGCCCAGGAATGACTTCTTCAAAAAATATCGACCGGGAGGAGTGATGTCCTTGCCAGGAAAATTATATGTTGTTGGATTCGGGCCCGGAAGCAGAGGGGACATGACGCAGAGGGCGGTCAAAGCGATAGAGGGCGCCGACCTGGTAATAGGATACACGACGTACACGGACATACTCAGAGAGTACTTCCCGGATAAAGAATACAAAGCGACCGGGATGATGAAAGAGGTCGAACGCTGCAGGCTGGCCATAGAGGATGCGGAAAAAGGACATACTGTCGCGATGGTGAGCAGCGGAGATTCCGGGATATACGGGATGGCAGGAATAATCTATCAGATGGCGGATGAGATGGGGTCGGGGATCGAGATAGAGACGATACCCGGCGTGACCGCGGCATCATCGGCCGCATCCATACTGGGCGCACCGCTGATGCACGACATGGCGATCATAAGTCTCTCCGATCTTATGACGCCGATAGATCTGATCATGAAGCGCATAGACCGCGCAAGCGACGGGGATATGATAATCGCTCTGTACAACCCGAAGAGCAAGAAACGCACCGGGCATCTTCAGAAGGCCGTGGAGATAATAAGCAGATATCGTTCACCCGAGACTCCGGTGGGCATCGTGAGGAACGCCGGCAGGAAGGATGAAAGCAAGATCATTACCGATCTCGGCACGATAGACCATGATGACGTAGATATGTTCTGCATTGTGATAATCGGTAATAGCCAGACATATGTTTCTAAGGGCAGGATGATCACCCCGAGAGGCTATGAGATATAAGGTGTTTGCAATTGATGTCTGAAACGATAAAATCTGAGAAAAAGAATGGCGCTAGGTCTGATAAGACGTTCGTGCTGCTGATCGGACATGGGTCCAGGCTGCCGTACAATAAAGAAATGGTGGATATGCATGCGGGATTGCTGAGAAAAAAAGGATACAGAGTGTACACTGCATTCAATGAGATGACAGACCCGGCGATAGAGGATGCAATGATGACCATGATCGAAGACGGGGCCGAAGAGATCGTAGCACTGCCTCTTTTCGTTGCATCAGGAAGGCATACAGAAAAAGACATACCTCTCAAGCTCGGAATCCCAGAGGGATACGGAACAAACCGATCCGTGAAATATGGCAAAGGAGTCATGATCCACTACAATGAGCCATTTGACAATGATCCAGATGTCACACAGGTCCTTCTTAGGAAACTGAAGGAGGCAGGCTGTTCCGATGGCGCAGGGGTGCTGCTTGTAGCACACGGCTCTCCGATGAGACATAATTCTGATCTTGTGAACAAGACATCCGACCGTCTCAGAGCATCAGGAATCAGTAATGTGTTCGTGGGGTTCAATGAATATAATGAACCTACCATTGAAGACTCATATTCGAAGATGATAGATGCAGGATTTGACGAGATCTTTGTGCTTCCGATGTTTCTTGCTTCCGGCGCCCACATTGGCGAGGAGATACCGGATAAACTGGGCATACCTCAAGGCTGCAGCGGCTGGACAGTAAAAAAGGGAGACAGGCCCATAGACATATTCTATGCGGAGACCCTAGGACTGAACCCGGACATGAATGATATTCTGTTCAAAAAGATCGAGAGGTCAGGTTTGTAATTTTAAAAAGAGAAAATCCCAGAGAGTTTCCCATTTAATTTATATGATTTGGGTGCAGGAGGTATTTGTGTGATGAAAGAAGAAAAACGAAACATAATCTTCGTTATCATCTCATCAGCGGCTCTTGTACTGAGTCTGTCCGGCGTTCTGAAAGACATGCTGCCTTTCAATATCGCGTGGGTGGCTATCGTGCTTTGCGGAGTCCCGATCGTAATAGGCTCCGTGATAGCTTTGATCAAAGAACATGACATCAAAGCCGATGTATTGGTCTCGATCGCGTTGATAGCAGCAGTCATCATCGGTGAGTATTTCGCCGCTGGTGAAGTTGCTTTGATCATGGCGATCGGTACGTTGCTTGAAGACGCAACGGCCCGCAAAGCGAGAAAGGGAATCGAGAAGCTCATAAACCTCACGCCCAGAACAGCCAGGGTCAGGAGAAACGGCAAGGAAGAAACGATCCAGGCCGATGATGTGCGTGCGGATGACATAATAGTTGTGTTTGCCGGTGAAACAATTGCGGCGGATGGAGTCATCACTTTCGGCGAAACATCGGTCGATCAGTCGGTCATGATGGGCGAATCCATCCCCCTGGATAAAACCGTTGGCGATGAGGTGACAAGCGGAACGGTCAATATGTTCGGAACCTTTGAGATGCGGGCGACAAGAGTAGGCAGCGACAGTTCGCTGCAAAGAATGATACGGCTCGCAGAAGAAGCAGATGCCAACAAAGCCCCTATAGTCAGATTGGCGGACCGCTGGGCAACATGGCTTGTCGTCGTTGCGCTCAGCGTGGCAGCGCTGACATGGATATTATCGGGGGAATTGGTACGCGGGGTCACGGTGCTTGTTGTTTTCTGCCCCTGCGCCTTCATCCTTGCGACCCCCACCGCAGTCATGGCAGGCATCGCGAACGTAACAAAATTTGGCATACTTGTCCGCTCCGGCGATGCCTTGCAACGGTTTTCTCAGATCAGTCACGTTGCATTTGATAAAACGGGTACGCTTACGCAGGGGAAGCCTGAAGTGATAGGGGTAGAAAGCCTCGACCCCTCACTGGATGCCGATGAACTGCTCAGGCTGGCAGCTTTGACGGAACAGCGCTCCGAGCACCCCTTTGGAAAAGCGATATTGAAACACTATCTCGGTCATGGCGGCGCACTGCAGGAAATACAAAACTTTGTGCTGTCGGCGGGCATGGGAGTCAGCGCAGTGGTGGATGGGCGTGTCGTTGTTGTTGGAAAGGCAGACCATGTCCAAAGCGAGAACATATGTATTCCAGATAAGGCATTACACGCGGCGAGCGGATATATCGACAAGGGCGCGACCGTTGTCTATGTCGGTGTGGACGGCAGGCTGGCGGGAGTGATCGCCCTCGCAGATGTCTTGCGGAGCACGGCAAAATCTTTGATCGCAGAACTGAAACGGGCCGGTGTGTATCCTATCCTCTTGACAGGGGACAACAAGGCAACCGCACAATTTATCGCTTTAGAGGCAGGCATCGAAGACGTAAGGCCAGATATGCTGCCGGAAGATAAGATGAGGATTATCAAAGAGTATACAAGCGATGGAAAGAACATATGCATGATTGGTGACGGCATTAACGATTCGCTCGCTTTAAGGTCTGCTTATGCAGGAGTAGCAATGGGAGGGGTGGGTAGCGACATTGCAGTGGAAGCCTCGGATGCGGTGCTTGTAAGTGACAACATTGAAAAAATCCCTTATCTTTTCAAAATGGCAAAGAAAACCATGAAGAGAATAAATTTCAACATCGCAGTTGCCATGATCTGGAATGCATTTGCAGTAGCCTTTTCCGTTGCTGGTGTGCTTAGTCCGGTGACAGGTGCGTTAGTGCACAATGTAGGTTCGGTGTTCGTTGTGGTAAGCTCCGTGTTGCTGATCTCAAACAAGGCCGATATGTAAGAATATCGCCAGTATGAAAGATCTCTGTAATATTCCCTCGCATCGAGATGCCATATCTACAGGATATGTTCTGTGGCCCGCCGCTGCATTCTCCTTGGATTTGAGTTATCTCATAAGACACGTTGGATTAATCGTCCAATATATTATTATAAAGGTTTAACATTTGTTGGATGGCTAATCCAATGATGATGAACATGGCAAAAATGATTCCTTTATTTGTGTCACCGGAAGGCCTGAAAGTGCTTGTGGTGGGCGGGGGGAAGGTCGCACTGCGGAAGTGCATTCATTTCGAAGGTGCAGAAATCACCGTGGTCTCTGAAGAGATCATATCGGAAATCGAGGATGTGGCCGCCCATGTGGTAAGAAAAAGAACAACATCATCGGAAATAAGCGAAATGATGAACAGGTTTGACATCATGGTAGCGGCGACTAATGATGAGGTCATGAACTCAGAGATAAGGGACGAAGCGCTGCGACAAGGTTTTTACGTCAATTCTGCGCACGGAGGAGGAAACATCCTCATACCGTCCACCCTGAGAAAGGAAAGATATACAGTAACAGTATCGACCGAAGGAAGAAGACTTCCGGCATTCCCTCCTTTTGTGATTAGAGAGTTAGAGTTATTCCTTGACGGAAGGTTCGATGTCATGTTCGATGTGCTGTTCGAAGCCAGGAAGATGTGCGCAGGGAAAGGGACGCAGGCGGAACGTGCCGAGTTCCTTAGGAAGGTTACTCTGGATCCGGAAGTGGACAGGTTCGTCAGAGCAGGGGATGCAGCATCAGCTGTGGATAGGGCCAGAGCAATAGGGGTGCCGCAATGATCATCAGCCTGCACGTGACGCATTCTGAAGCAGGGGTCGAGGCCATGAGCGAGGTTGCGCAGACAATGGAGTCCAACATTGCCAAATATCTGCAGAATACAACATCCAGGAACGAATACGTGATCCTGAAGACATGCAATCGGTTCGAGATATATGTGGGAGCAGACGACATTGAACCCGTAAAAAAGGAGTTTGAATCCTTCATAGAGAACACCGTGCCCCATCCGAAGGAACAGTGCACGCCGTTCATACGACAGGGGCAGGGAGCGGTCAGACATCTTTTCAGAGTATCCTGCGGTCTGGACTCTCTGATCGTCGGAGAAGACCACATACAGGGTCAGATCCGGGATGCATATATGCTGGCAAAAGAGGAGGGGCACGTCTCTAAACATATTTCCAAACTCTTCGACAGGGCCCTTTCAGTTGGAAAGAGAGTAAGGACAGAGACGAAGATAAGCTCGGGCTCAGTGTCCGTAGGGTCTGCAGCAGTGGAATTGGCAGAGAATATGACGGGGGGGTTGGAAGGCAAAACCGTTACCATTTTTGGCTCCGGGAACATGGCCGCTGCCATCGGAAAGAATCTTGTGAATAAAGGCACCCAGATAGTAATAGTGTCAGGCCGGACATACAACAGGGCCGTTGATCTGGCGCATATGATCGGAGGCACCGCCCAGAGCTTTGAATGCCTGGCATCGGCGATCTCGAAGAGCGATGTTCTCTTTGTAGCCACCTCTGCTCCTCACATAATCATCACGCCGGAGACGATCCGTTCCACAGGAGAAAGGGACAGGCCGCTGCTTATCGTGGACGTATCTGTTCCGAAGAATGTGGACGACGCCGTAGGCGATGTCTGCGGCGTATCGCTGAAGGGAATGGACGGACTTCAGGGAGTGGCAGCAGAAAATATACGGAGAAGAAGAGAGGGGATATCCGAGGCCGAATGCATCGTGGACGAAGAGGTCGCCAGAGTAGACTCCGAGCATCTGGAGGAGAAAGCCGACTTTGTCATAGGAGAGATAAGCAGAAAAGCGGCAATCATAAGAGAGGAAGAGGTCTCCAAAGCAAGATGCAGGGCCGCATCTGCCGATATCAATGAGGTGTTCGACGATCTGTCAAGGGCGATCGTTTCAAAGATGCTCGCCGATACTTACAAAAAACTCAGAAGCTCTTCGGTCAATGGAGAAAGCGACATCATAGATGCCGCAAAGGGGCTTTTCGGACTGGAGGCAAAATAATGTTCCCGATCAATAGAATGAGGCGCATGCGCCTGAACAACGGAGTGAGAAATATGCTGACGGAGGTCAGACTGCATCCGGATGACCTAGTGCTTCCGCTGTTCTTCGATGAATCGATCGACAGCGTGAAATACGTCGGGTCCATGCCAGGGGTCCCTACGTACCCCCTGAGCGAAGCGGAGAATGTTGCAGAGAGGCTTCATGCATCCGGGGTCAATGCGGTCATGCTGTTCGGAGTACCGAAACATAAGGACGGCGTGGGTTCCGGTGCATATTCCGCAGACGGCGTGGTGCAGAAGGCCATAAGAAAGATACGGGCCTGTTCCGATATGGTCGTCATTGCAGATCTCTGTATGTGCGAGTATACGGACCATGGGCACTGCGGGATAATCACGAACGGGAAGGTGGACAATGACGCCACTCTCCCATACTATGGAAAGATCGCAGGGTCTCTTGCGGAAGCGGGGGCCCATATTGTGGCCCCGAGCGGCATGATGGACGGCCAGGTACTGAGAATAAGGGAAGCATTGGACGATGCCTGCCATGAAGAAGTTTTGATAATGGCATACAGCGCAAAATTCTGCAGTTCGTTTTACGGTCCATTCAGAGATATAGCGCATTCGGCCCCTTCGGCGGGCGGCCGGGAATCCTACCAAATGAACCCGGCGAACGGAAGAGAGGCCATGTCCGAGATCCGTTTGGATATCCAGGAGGGAGCGGATATCATCATGGTAAAACCGGCGATGCCGTATCTGGATGTTATAAGGCAGGCAAGAGAGGAATTCAACACACCCATAGCGGCATACCAGGTCTCCGGGGAATATGCAATGATAAAGGCTGCGGCCGCGAACGGGTGGATCGACGGACACAGGGCAATGAAGGAATCCCTGACATCAATCAAAAGGGCCGGTGCCGACATAGTGATATCATATTTTGCCGAAGATGTTGTTAAGGAGCTGCAGCGATGAACAGAGAGACATCTCGCTGCAATTATCAGGAAACTAGAAAACTAACTCCGGGCGGAGTATCAAGTCCCGTAAGAGCCTTCGAACCTCATCCGATCTTCATCAAAGAAGGAAAAGGATGCAAGATGACCGATGTTGACGGCAATGTGTATGTGGATCTCTGCATGGCATACGGGCCGCTGATACTCGGCCACTCCCATCCGTCGGTGGTGTCGGCTCTGGAAAAGCAGATCAAGAAAGGGACCGTGTTCGGCGCACCGTCCCCTGAAGAGAAGGATCTGATCGCCGAGATATCCAAAAGGATCCCGTGTGCAGAGATGGTGCGTTTGGTCAATTCCGGAACTGAGGCAACGATGCATTCCATACGCTTGGCAAGGGGATACACAGGCAAACGCGGCATCATAAAGATGAACGGAGGGTTCCACGGATCGCATGATGCGGTCCTGTCGGACAGTTCGCAGCCTCCGAAAAAGAATGGGATACTCTCGGAAACGGCTTCATTCACACACACTGCGGAATACAATTCCGAAGAGCAGATGGAATCCATTCTGGAGAAGAACGACGACATAGCTGCTGTGATAATGGAGCCGGTGCTCGGAAACGTGGGTGTGGTCACGCCAAAAAAGAACTATCTGGAAAATGTCAGGAAGATGACCCGGGAGAAAGGCGTGTTGCTGATATTCGATGAGGTGATAACGGGATTCAGACTATCTGCAGGAGGGGCACAGGAATTCTACAATGTGATCCCGGACATATGCACGATGGGCAAGATAATGGGCGGCGGCCTTCCGGCCGGGGCACTGGCAGGACGCAGAGACATAATGCAGCATCTTGCTCCGGAGGGGCCCGTGTATCAGGCAGGCACATTCTCGGGCAATCCGATGACAGCAGCCGCCGGAGCGGCGGCGCTGAGGGAAATGACCGACAAAAGATACACGTCCCTGAACAAAATGAGTTCGGAGCTCATCTCATCTGTTTCAGATTCTCTGGAAGATAACAGGATATCTGCCGCGGTGAATGCGGCAGGGTCGATGTTTCAGGTATTCTTCGGTGTAAGTTCAGTTAACAATGGAAAAGATGCGCAGAAATGTGACAGGACAAAGTATGCAGCCCTATTCAGGAGCATGCTTGATTCTGGGATATACATGCCGCCGGCAGCTCTTGAGGTCAATTTTATGTCCACCGAGCACGGGTCCGAAATGCAGAGGCTGTCTGAGGAATTCGACAGGAACATAAGGTGCATATCATGATCATCGGCACAAGGGACAGCAGGCTGGCACTTGCTCAGACAGACATATTCATCAAAACTGTTGCTGCACATGTTCATAAAGAAATGAAGATAAAGAAAATAAAGACCTCCGGAGACACGGACCAGATATCCGATCTGAAAGACATGGGAGGATACGGAGCTTTTGTCAGGGAATTGGACAACGCTCTGATGGCGAGAGAGATAGACATATCGGTGAACTCCATGAAAGACGTGCCTGTTCTCAGAGATCCCGGGATAACGATCGGTGCGGTCCTTCCGAGGGCTTCCTGCGAAGATGTCATCCTTCCGATGAGCCTAGACGAACTCCCTAGGGGCGCGGTGGTAGGTTCGTCCTCGGTCAGAAGGTCTGTGATCATAAACAACATACGCCCCGACCTTGAGGTCAGAGGGTTGCGAGGAAACCTCGATACAAGACTCAGGAAACTTGACGGCGGCGAATATGACGCCATAATCCTGGCAAAGGCAGGGCTCGAACGCCTAGATGTCAGAAGGAAGATGCATACGCTCAGCATGGACACGTTCGTACCGGCCCCCGCGCAGGGCGCGATAGCGATAGCCTGCAGATCGTCGGACCATGAGACGATAGACATCCTCAAAAAGGTCGACGACATCAATACGAGGACCGAAACGCAGGCAGAACGTGCTATAATGAAGATAATGGGCGGCATATGTTCGTCGCCGATCGGCATAAACGCGAAAAGGGAGAAAGGCGAACTGAGAATAAGGGCAGTTTTCTTTGACGGTACTGTTCTAAGGAAATGCGATACAAGAATACCTGCGGATTATGCCGTCTCAGACCTGGAAAGGATCGCTGCCGAACTGAAAGGGGTTGTATGATGAACGGAAAAGTATATCTGGTAGGGGCCGGGCCCGGCGATACGGACCTGATAACCGTGAGAGGCCTGAATCT
>WQTN01000126.1 GCA_009786295.1 Methanomassiliicoccaceae archaeon | reverse complement strand
TCGCGCCCGCCTCAAGCCTGTCGTGGGAAGGCGTTTCAAGGCCTCCGCTCTGGAACGGATCGTGCCTCACATCTCCCAAAAGCGAGCCCGCGTGCGCGCCTGTGGCGTCTATGAACGGCGGCATATCGCCGGGGTCATGCCCCACCAGCACCTTCGGCACTATTATATGCTCCTGCCTCTGACCAGGCGTTCTCGTGAGCATCAATATAAGAATCACTCCCAAGAAGGCGATCATGAGTATCATCCAGTTGTTCAGGTACAGTGTGGCAATGAGCGCCAAGACTATGAGGAGGATGCAGGCGTAGAGGTACATGGAGTTCTTCTGATTCTTGACGGAAGCCGCATGCAATTTCTGCTCGTACACTACTGCCTTTCCCTTCCCTGCCGGGAACTGGCGTATCCTCGGTTCGTTCATATCCTCAGGGTTGTTGTAAGCGACTATGTCTTCCAGCGCCTCTCTGGGAAGATGTTCCACCATGGAGTTGGCCAACATTGATTTCCCAGTACCGGGTTCCCCTATCAGCATCACGTGTCTCTTCTGGGAAGCGGCTTTCTTCATCACTTCCACGGCCTTATCCTGGCCGATGACGCGGTCCGACATCTTCTCAGGGATATCGATATCCTTCGTTGAGCGGAATGTCTGCCTCTCTATCCATTCCTCGAGGGGCAGAAGCGTCTGGTTTTTACTGATAACTGTCTCCATTTCTTGTGCTTCCCTTCTTGTGTATTAGTTTGTGCTCGTATATAATAATTCTTACAGTAATATTATCCGCCTTTTTTCGCGTACCTGTATAATACCAAACATATTATTCCCACTATTGCAGCGGCCAAGATCGCCGAGTACAGTTTTGTGTTTCCATCGTCATTTGCATCATATCCGGTCTTGTTTATAGCAGGAGTGTTGAAAGGGAATGATGAGATCGAGCCGGAGGAAAGATACACTCCCTGCTGATGGGTGGTAAAGAAACTCTCTCCGCCCAGCAGGAAGTAGGCGTTGTCGTTGGTATCGTTCCAGGTAACATCTATCGCATACCATTTCCCGTTATCCATTTTGACATAGTTCCATGCATGGTATTCCATGCTGGGCACGGCTGTTCCTAAAACAATGACGCATTCGATCCCTTCTTTTTCACATAAAAGGAGGAAGGCCTTGGAGTAGCCGTCGCACACCGCATAATGCTTCGGATCGACAAGAGCACCGTATGCGTCATGAGCATACCCGCTCTCTTTACCGGCGATACCTTTGTTTGGGTCGTATGTTACGAGTTTTGTTAGATAGTTGTTGATATCCATCACTTTGCCGCGTGTGCTTTTGCTGTTCGTATTGAATTTTGCTATCGCGGCATCGAGATCGTCCTGCATTTTATTTATGCCCTGAAACTCGCCTGTGTTCGGATCAACGGGGTAGCTGAGAAAATCGATCGGGACCTTTACTTTCTTTATCGTTGCCGTGTTGTCGACGGTAGTCATTTCAGCGGTCCACTCTGCGGTTGAAGAAGAAAGTATCCACCCCAAATATGCCTGTGGCACACTCATCCTAAGTGCGATAAAGGCTTTGTTGACTGTTGCGGTGACAAGGTCGTAAACATACTTCTCTGCATCCTCCTTGACATCAGCCTTCGCAGTAAGTGCGATTGGGAGGTCTACATCAACGGAGATATCGTCGGGACCTGCCGAATTCAGCGCATCAAAGATGGCTTTGCCGTTCGCGTCCAGCTGGTCGTAATATGAAACGAACCCATCGGCCCCCTCAGACCCCTGCGAAAAGACTGCCGCAGCCATCGGAACGGCAATGGCCGCGATGATGAGCAGTGTTGCGATCTTATTTTTGGACGTCTTCATTTCTGTTCAGTTTCTCCATATTGCCTGCGTATTTAAAATGAACGCATTTACAACCCAACGAACCCATAAATAAACCTTGCTCGTTAGAGAACCATTCATGAACGTAGCGGATATAGATGTCGACAAGAGGGTCAGGGATATCCTCATCAAAGAGGGGATCGCCGAGCTTTACCCATCGCAGGCAGAGGCAATGCCGATCGCAATTTCAGGCAGGAACCTCATTGCGGCAATGCCCACAGCCAGCGGCAAATCTCTTGTCGGATACATACCCGCAGTGGATACCGTGCTGAGAAAAAAAGGCAAAGTGCTCTACATCGTACCGCTGAAGGCGCTGGCTTCCGAAAAGAAAGACGATCTGGATAAGTTCTCGGAGCTGGGGGTCAAGGTCATGATGAGCACGGGGGACCTGGATTCAGATGACGGAAGGCTCTCTGATTCCGACATAATCGTGGCGACATCAGAGAAAGTGGATTCCATGATGCGCCACGGAAGCAAATGGATAGATGAAGTAAGACTGGTCATCGCAGACGAGATACATCTGATACACGACCCGGGCAGAGGACCTACGCTGGAGGTCATACTGACCAAGCTCATGCTCAAGAACAGGGACACACAGTTCATCGCGCTGTCGGCCACCATCTCGAACGCCGTGGACCTCGCGCAATGGCTGAGCGCCGAGCTTGCGATAAGCGACTGGCGCCCGACATTGCTGAAAGAAGGCGTTTATTACAACGGAGAGATAACCTTCGACGATTTTTCATCCCTTGAAGTGCCTCAGAGCAAGGATAACATATGGGACATGATAGAGCAGGTCGTGAAAGAAGGCGGACAGTGCATGGTCTTCGTGAACACAAGAAGGTCGACAGAATCCCTTGCCGTGAAGTATTCGGAAAAGATGAAAGCATTCGCCGGAAGAGAACTGTCTGAGAAAGAAATAGATGCTCTCGAGGGGGATGCGGAGACGACCTCCGTTGGAAAAAAACTATCTGCATGTGTAAAATGCGGAATGGCTTTCCATAACGCCGGGCTCACTTACAAACAGAGAAAGTACGTCGAGGATAATTTCCGCAACGGCAGCATAAAATGCATAGTGGCCACGCCCACCCTAGCAGCCGGGATAAACCTGCCTGCCAGAAGGGTGATCGTTAGGGACACGTACAGATTCGAGTCCAACGCAGGGAATGTGCCGATATCGGTCATGGAGGTAAAACAGATGTGCGGAAGGGCCGGAAGGCCGGGGTACGATCCGTACGGGGAGGCCGTTCTTGTGGGAAAGAGCTACAACGATTATGAGCATCTCATGGAGGACTATGTGATGCACGATACGGAAAGGCTGACATCCAAACTGGGCAACGAGGCGGTACTCAGAAATCACATACTGGGACTCATAGCCACCGGCGATGCCTATTCCGAAGACGGCATCGTGGGGTTCATGCACAGGACATTCTTCGGGAACACATCTCAGATGTATGGGATAGAGAGCGTCGTGGAGAGTGTGGTGGATTTCCTCGAAAAGGAGGGAATGATAAAAAGAGAGGGGAGTTTGCTCCGCATTCTCCCATTCGGAAAAAGGATATCGGACCTGTACATCGACCCGAAATCAGCGGTCATCCTCAGAGATGCTGTAAAGAAGATCGACGAGAGCACAGCGGATCTTATGATACTGCATGCAGCGGCCTCCACTCCCGATGTCCTCGGCCTCTTCCCGAAGAAGGGCGATCTTGACAGGCTGTCCGGGCTTGAGATCGAATACGAAGGCGATTTTCTCACAGAACCTGCTGATGAGGATGATGAGTTCATGCACGAGAACTTCTTGAGCGACCTGAAAGTGGCAGTCCTGATAGATGACTGGATCAACGAGGTCTCCGAAGAGGACATAACGATCTCCATGGGCATAGGACCGGGGGATATCAGGTCGAGGGTGGACATGTGCGATTGGCTCCTTTATTCGATGAACGAGGTCGCATATATTTTCAAACCCGAGGCGACCAGAAAGATCAAGCCGCTGCTCACGCGGGTGCGCTACGGAGTGAAGGGTGAACTTTTGGGACTGGTGTCGTTCAGAGGGGTCGGAAGAGTAAGGGCAAGGACGCTTTATGACAGCGGCATATGCTCGAGGTCCGATGTGATCTCCGCAGACTTCGAAAGCCTTTCGAAGATGCCGAAGATAGGTCCTGCGCTCGCAAAGAGCCTTAAAGCACAGGCCGGAGGCGCTTCGGAGAAGATCGAACCGCCTCCGATGAGCGAAGAGGAAGAGTATATGCTGGAAAAGATGGCGGAAGAATATTCCGGCGAAAGATCGGGACAGCCTGACGCCCAGAAACAGTCAAGGATACTGGATTACTGAGGTATTTCGGAACACAGGACTTCTGCGCCGCGATATCAGGACCCAAGGATCCGTTCGACATCTTCCACAGAGTTCTTGCACGGAACAGGCGAAGGCGAATTCTCCATTATTATGTCCGGATCCTTCAGTCCATTTCCGGTGCAGATGCAGACAACTCTTTCGCTTCTGTCGATGACGCCTTCGGAAAGAAGTTTCCTGAGCCCCGCCACGGATGCGGCGGACGCAGGTTCGACGCATACTCCTTCCATTCTTCCGAGAAGCCTCTGCGCGGTGATGATCTCTTCGTCTGTGACAGTAGTTGAGAACCCTCCTGTGTCGTAGATAGCATGAAGCGCCTTCCTCCCGCTGATGGGATTGCCGATGCGTATGGCAGTGGCGATGGTCTCCGGTTTATTCTCTGGAATGAAATCTTTCTTTCCAGCGCTGAATGCTTTTGCGACCGGGGCCGAGCCTTCTGCCTGTATCCCGGTGAGCATTGGAACTTTGTCTATCCATCCCACTTCTTTCAGTTCCTGTATGGCCTTGTAGACGGCCCAGATGTTGGCCGCATTCCCCACAGGAAGGATGATCCTGTCGGGGACATCATAATTCAGCTGGTCCATTATCTCGAACAGCACGGATTTCTGTCCTTCCGGTCTGTACGGATTTATTGAGTTGAGAAGATAGATCTTCTTTTCATCCGCCATCTTCAATGCGAGGTTCAGAGCGTCATCGAAGTTTCCGTCGACCGACAGGACCTTGGCGCCGTAGAACAGCGCCTGGGCAAGCTTGCCGGCCGCGACCTTTCCGGACGGAAGGAACACGGCGCATTTGATGTTCGCTTTGGCGGCATACGCTGCCAGAGATGCGGATGTGTTCCCGGTGGAAGCACAGCCGACGACCTTTGCTCCGAGCTCTTTGGCATGGGACACGCCTATCGTCATCCCTCTGTCCTTGAAGGAGCCTGTCGGGTTCAGGCCTTCGAATTTAACATGCACTTCCGAGACGCCGACCTCTTTGGCCAGCCCGTCCGTTCTGTACAGCGGGGTTCCGCCTTCCTGGATGGAGACCTTGTGCGAAGGGTCCACCGGCATGAACGGCGCATATCTCCACACGCCGATCTTCTCTTTTCTGAGGTCCTGCGGTCTCATCTCCTTCACAGGCTCCAGATCCATCTTCACTGTCAGAAGCCCGTTGCATTTGGGACACGTATTGACATATGGATCATCGACCTCTGCGCCGCAATCCCAACATATGACTTTGTGGTCTGCCATCTCAAATCCTCTTGCAGCCGATGCCCGGCCTTGTTATCCAGGTGTCGCATTTAATGTTCTTTTCAGCATAAACGGCCTTTACCTTCTCCGCGATGGTATCGCCGAGGCCGGTGTTAAAGTCGTAGAACGACATGATGCACGGTCCGGACCCTCCGAGGAAGGAGACCAGAGCACCGTTCGAGACCGCCTCTTTCTCGGCCTCTTTCAACAAAGGCACGAGTTTTACCCTCGCCGGCTCGAATACTGCGTCCTTTACCGATCTGCATATGACGTTTAGGTCGCCGGTCATCATCCCGTAAACAAGCGTTGATGCGTTCCCCACGTGGAATACCAGATTTTTAACGGAGACCTCTGCCGGGAGCACTTTCCTCGCATCGGACGTCGCCACCATTATGTCCGGAAGGGCGACCACCATTCCGAGGTTGTTCGGAGGCTCTATCCTTATGACGTCGAACGGCTCGTATGAACGTATGACCGTGAATCCGCCCAGGATGCAGGGGGAGACATTGTCTGCATGCAATCCGCCGGAAATGACATCCTCCGCATGCGCAGCGCAGAGTATCATCTCATTGGAACTCAGCTTTTCTCCGCACAGGATGTTCGCAAGGAATGCGCCTCCTGCGGCGCTTGCGCCGGATGAACCCATCCCACTGCAGGGCCTTATGCCCTTTTTGATCTTCAGTTCTATGCCGAAATCGGCATTGCACCTTTTCAGGACCTGCTCAACAGCTATGCCGACAGAGTTTGCCTTGGGATTGAAAGGTATGTTCTCGGAGCCGGGGCCCGTGATCTCAACTATGCGGGTGTCCGAATCAGTCTTTCTTCCTTCAATGATGTCGCACGGCTCGCTCATCGCAAGTCCGAACGTGTCGAACCCCGGACCTATGTTCGAAGTGGTGGCCGGGGCCGCGATTCTTACCCATTCCTCTGACATGCTATTCCTATTGCCTGTACTGTCGTATATTAAATAAATGTTCTCGAAGCCCCATGCGGTTAGGATTAAAAAGGGCATGAGGAGATTACGGAGCAATGAGTGTTCAGGTCATCGGCATCAAAGGAGGTGCGAGCTTCGGCGATATCGTAAAACATTTTACGGGGCTCGGCGGCGACGTAGTGCTTTTGGACCCAAGCATGGTCTGCGGCAGGGACCACGTACTTTCAGCCGTCATGCATGCGGAAAGGGCGATGGAGAATGGCACGAACAGATCCAAGACCCTGCTTACCGAGACGATCCTCTACGCAGCGGGCGACAGGCAGATAGGCCGCGCGATGGAAAAGATGAAGCCCAAAGAGGGAAAGGACGGCATGGTCGCGGTGCTGTTCGGCATAGGCGACCCTCATCTTGACCAGATAGACATGGTAAGATGCGATGAGATCATGGAACCATCTCCTGAAAAAGCAAGGAACCTCGGTGCAGACCTGTTCGACGGGATATCATGCGAGGATGCCGTCCTGGAACATGTGGCTGCAACAGACCTTTTAAAACAATGATACGCCCGCCGAAGCGGGCAAGAAGTTTCAGGCGGGTACGAATTTGTACCCATAGTGGATGACGCCTGCCGCCCCGTCCTCATCCAGTTTCCGGAGGACAGCACGCACAGGCATACCTATGGCGATTTTGTCCAATTCCACATCGACAAGCTGCCCGGAGATCATCACACCGTCCTTGGCCCTGACCATCGCTACCGCGTACGGCTTAAGGGCGCTGTTGCACGGAGGGGCATCGTGTATGATGGAGAACGAGAACACCTCTCCCTCCCTCCGGACCTTGTATTTCTGCATTTTTCCTATGCCTTCTCTGCGGCACTTCGGACAGAAGTCGCGCTTCGGGAAGAAGATCGTCCCGCAGTTCCCGCATTTGGTCCCCTCAAGGTTGTATTTGCCGGGAAACTCCCTCCATGCTCTCGCTACGGATGACATCAGACCGCCTCCATTATGCTCACAGTGACCGCTGAACCGGTCCCTCCGACGCTCTGTGCAAGACCGTATTTCGCATTGGCCACCTGTCTTTTGTCCGCTTTCCCTCTCAGCTGTTCAGAGATCTCAACGATCTGTGCAACGCCCGACGCTCCGATGGGATAACCTCTCGCTTTAAGGCCGCCGGAGGTGTTCACGGCCACTTTCCCGCCGCCGACCTTCGTCTCGCCGCTGAGGAATGCCTTGCCCGCACATCCTTTCTTGTATAGGCCGAGGTCTTGAAGCGCAAGGATCCCTGCAATGCTGAAATCGTCATGTATCTCCGCAATGGATATGTCTGCGGGAGTGATGCCCGCCATCTCATATGCCTTCCTGGATGTTGCAACAGTTGCTCCGAATGATGTTATGTCTGGTCTTTGCGACAGTGCCAGGGTGTCGCTTCCCTGTGCGAACGCGGACACTTTCACATAACTGTCGGTGTGCTTCTTCGCCTCGTCAAGAGGGCACAGCACCACCGCTGCAGCACCGTCCGTGATCGGTGCGCAGTCAAACATCCCTAAAGGATCCGCCACCGGGCTGGCTCTCAGGACCGTATCGAGCGAGATCTCTTTCCTGAACTGCGCTCCTGGGTTGAGCGCGCCGTGGAAGTGGCTGTTCACTGCGACGGAAGCGATCTCCTCGCGCGTCGCCGTGCCTTCGTGCATGACCCTTCTTGCGATCATTGCATAAAGAGAGGGGAGAGTGAGCCCCATTCCGGTTTCCCATTCCGCATCGGCGGTCGCGTCCATGGCGGTGTTGATGAAAGCGTCATTCTGGTCCGTCATCTTCTCGGCGCCTCCCAAGAGCACGGTGTTGTACATGCCAGAGGCGACAGCCGTTACCGCCTGTCCGAATGCCACTCCTCCGGATGCCCCTCCGGCCTCGACCCTTATCGCGGGTACGTTCTTGGTCGCCATTCCGGAGTAATCCGCTATGAGGGCATCGATATGCTTCTGGTTGATGAAACGCCCGGCAGACATGTTGCCGATGAAAAGGCAGTCGATCTCGCTGCCGGAAAGGTTCGCGTCTTCTATCGCTCTCATTCCGGCTTCTATTCCGATGTTCCTAAAGGAGCTGCCCCAAAGTTCGCCGAACTTTGTCGCTCCTACTCCTATGATCGCTACTTCTTTCATTTTATCACTCCGGCATCAGGATCATTCCTTTGAATTTCGTATACAATCCGTAATCGAGGTAGATGGGGTTCTCCAACACTTTTTCCACCGTCGGGGCGTTCTTTTTCTGATAGTTCTTCATCTCGTCGGTGACGGTTATATCGAAAGCATCGCTTCCGGCGCCAGAACCGTATGATGTGACGAATATCCTGTCTCCCGGCACTGCTTTGTCAAGAACGGCGGAAAGCCCCAGCGGAACGGCTCCGCTGTATGTGTTCCCGATGTTCGGCGACAGCAGACCGGTCGCTATCTGTTCCTGCTCAAAGCCGACCATCCCCGCCACTCTGGTGGGGAACTTCCCGTTCGGCTGGTGGAACACTGCATAATTGTAATCTTTAGGCGTCGTGCCCATCTCTTCGAGAAGCATCTTTGCTGCGGATGTAACATGCTTGAAATATGCCGGGTCCCCGGTGAACCTTCCTCCGTGGGTGGGGTACGGCTGCCCTTCCCTTCTCCAGAAATCAGGGGTGTCGGTGGTAAAGCTGAGGGTCTTGCTGATCTTCGCGATGATCTTCTCTTTTCCTATCAGGAAGGCAGCTCCCCCTGCCGATGCGGAATACTCCAGCGCGTCCCCGGGCGCCCCCTGGGCGGTATCGGCACCGATGGAAACTCCGTACTTTATCATTCCGGATGCGACCATTCCCATACAGGCCTGTATCCCCGCGGTCCCCGCTTTGCATGCGAACTCCATGTCCACCGCCGTCAAGGCAGGCGTAGCCTCTATGGCCTCCGCCACTACCGTAGCGGAAGGTTTGACCGCATAGGGATGTGATTCGGAACCGACGTACAATGCGCCGATGTCCTGCGGGTTTACGTCCGGGACCCTGGCCATCATGTATCTGGCGGCTTCGGTCGAGATGGTTATTACATCTTCGTCGAGCCCCGGAACGGACTTCTGATGGACCATAAGCCCCTTCCCCATTCCTTTGCCGTCCACTCCCCAGATCCTTCCGATCTCTTCAGGTTTTATCCTGTAGCGGGGGACATACGCGCCGTAACTTACAATTCCTACATCCATTTATTTCCCTTCTTTAAGCATGTTCATTTTTTCGACAAGTTCTTCAATGCTGAGTTTGGTCGTGACCAGCGGAATGCCCTCAAGAGTTGCCAGTTTGATGGCGAGAGGGTCCGTCTTTTCAGGCTGATGGTATATCACCATCGCGGGTGTCAGCGGGTGAGCTCTTATAGCGACCATCGGAGAACGCCCGAAGTGCACGTTCGTGAAAATGAGGGCACGTTCGATGCTCCACCCGTAGATCTTCAGGTAATCTTCGGAGCTCAGGCTGAGAATGGCCTTCAGAGAGTCCACGATCGTATATCCGTAGACCCTTTTCGCAGGCATCTTCTCGGTGTTGAGGTTCTTTCCTCCGATCGCTTCGATGAGTTTCTGATCACTGATGCCCTCGGAGAATTCATCCATCGCAATGATGCACTCAAGTTTCATGTTCGGCATGTAGCGGGAGGCAACCGGAGAACCGTTCTCTGAGTCCAGTTTTATGAAGGCATCCACCATTTTCCTTATGACGTTGACACCGGGCGATTTCCTGCGTCCGGACTCATAATCGCTGATCACGGAATGCGAGATGCCCATGGCGTCCGCAAGCTGATGCTGGGACAGTTTGAATTCTTCTCTCCATTTGCGGATGGTCTTTCCCGGTTCGGAAGATAGGGTGATCTCTCCTGCGATCTTCTCCTTGAACTCATCTACCATTGTTGGAGGATTCATTGTGATTATTTAAAAATGTCGAATAGGTCTAACGGCAATTAACGGATAAGGCGGTCATCCGTTCAATTCTTTCTTCAAAGCGTCCACCACGGCAGAAAGGACCTTGACCCTGGCATATTTTTTATTGTTAGATTCCACCACTATCCACGGACCCTGTTCTGTGTTGGTGGATTCCATCATGACATCCACATGCGCATCGTACTTGTCCCATTTGGAACGGTTGCGCCAATCCTCGGCCGTGATCTTCCATTGCTTCAGCTGATCTCCCTCACGTTTTTTGAATCTTGCCAGCTGCTCGCCAGGCGTGATGTCGAGCCAGAATTTCAGAAGTATGATGCCTTCGCGCACCATTATTTTCTCAAAAGCGTTGATCTCGAACGGCGACCTGAGGTATTCTTCTTCTGTGCAGAAGCCTTCTATATGCTCCACCAGCATCCTTCCGTACCATGTCCTGTCAAAAACGGTGATGCGCCCCTTCTCCGGGACGCCTTTTATGAATCTCCACAGGTAGGTATGGCTGAGTTCTTCTTCGGTAGGGGCTTTGGTCTGAAGGACCTCATAACCTCTTGGGTTCAGCGCGTGGCAGAGATGCTTTATGCATGACCCTTTTCCGGCGGCGTCCCATCCCTCAAAGCATACGACCATCGAACGGCCGCTCAGGGAGAGTTCCATCTGCAGTTCTCCGAGTTCTTCGGAAAGTTTGTTGACGAGGCTGTCATAATCGCGGCATTTCTTCTCTAATTTCAAATCCTTGCGCGGGTTGGCGCATGCACGCTTGTTCTCCGATGTGACGCGGACCGCAGGTTCAGAGTCCAGCGTTCTTTCGATTATTCCCATGATGGTCTCGACAGTTTCAACGACCGTTTCTCTGATGCCTTTCACCCATACCATATTCCACGGGGCATGTTCTGTGTCTGTTTTTTCATAGACGAGGTCCAAAAGCGCTTCCCTGTACTTCTTGGGGTCGAGATGGTCCATGGAAAGGAAAGACCTTTTCGGCACCTGCGGACCATACTCCCTGCCGTATTCAGCCAAAGCGGATTCTGTCACCCTGAGGACGATCTTGATCACAAGAACGCCGTTGCTGACAAGGTATCTTTCAAGGTTATTGGTTATGCCGAGCATGGCATCAAGTTCTTCTGCGTTCTCGTCTTTATTGTATTGTTCTATTACCGAAGAATACCAGGACCTGTCGAACAGGCCGATCTGCCCCTTTCCCGGAGTACGCTGAAAGAGGTCCAGTATAGAACCCGGGCCCTCCTGTCCGTCAGGGTCGAAGTGGGTGTAGATGATGCCTCTGGGTTCAAGGCACCTTATAAGTTCGCTGTTCACCCTTCCTATGACCCTTCCGCTGCTGCCTTCGAACAGGACCAGAACAGGCAGCCCGTTTGCGAATACTCTCTGCTGCAGCTGGTTCAACTCGCTCAGAAGGCGGTCGGGTATCAACGCTTCCATGCGATGCCGAACGCTGAGCATGATATTAAATAACCTCGAAAGACGCCGGGCAAAGCATTTACTATCATTCAAAGAAATATGGCCGTTGCGTGATGGAAGAGAATGGCGGCATTTGAACTATGGAAACACAAAGGCAACAGCGATCATAAGACAGAGCACATGCCGAAAGAGGTCAAAAAGCGTCTTGTCGAAGCGGAGAAAGGGGATTCAAGAGCACAATACGATATCGGCGTGGTC
The DNA here is from genome assembly GCA_009786295.1 of Methanomassiliicoccaceae archaeon. Classification (GTDB taxonomy): domain Archaea; phylum Thermoplasmatota; class Thermoplasmata; order Methanomassiliicoccales; family Methanomethylophilaceae; genus Methanoplasma. Next base: position 3,504 of record WQTN01000126.1, on the reverse strand, counting down.
TATCAGGAAGGGCGCGGAGTACCTCAGAACTACGAAGAGGCGGCAAAGTGGTTCAGACGTTCAGCGGAACAGGATGATTTTGCAGCGTTCTGCATCCGCGTCCTGCTGTACGATGTGGGGCTGGAGAAGTCCGATGACCATGAAGAAATAGCAAAACGGTTCAGAGAAGCGGCTGAGGCCGGTCTAGGTCCGGAATTTTCCAGCGAGCCTCCCGGAAGGACATCGATAAGATGGCTGAAGCTCTCGGCAGAACACGGGAACGTCGGCTCCCAAAGAAATCTCGGGTTCGCTTATCAAGAGGGCATGGATGGCGTTCCTCAGGATTATGAAGAATCAGCCAAATGGATCAGGCTCGCCGCGGAAAACGGGGACACGATGGCTCAGAGCAATCTGAGCTTCCTATACAAAAATGGTCTCGGCGTGCCTCTCGATTACGAAGAGGCGGCAAAGTGGTATGCCCTGGCGGAACAGGAACTCAAAGCCCAAAAGGATATTTTTAATGAGTTTTGTAATTTCGATACAGAAAAATAAACAAACCAGCCACGGTCAAACTTGATATATCTATTTTTTATTAGCAGTGTCAGAGTGGAAAGAAATGACCGATATCGGCAGCTGCACCAAGAAACTGAGAACAGACGAGGGCGAGGTCACGGTATACAGCCTCAGGGAGCTTGAGAAGAAAGGCGTGATAAAAGACCTCAGCAGAATGCCGTATTCCATCAAGGTCCTAGTAGAATCGATGCTCAGGAATCGGGACGGGGAAGTGATCGCCGACGAGGACGTTGAAGCCATAGCATCGTGGAATCCGAAAACAAAGGACGACCGCGACATACCGTGGATGCCGGCGAGGGTACTCCTTCAGGATCTCACAGGCGGCGCGGCAGTGACAGACCTGGCATCGATGAGGGAGGCCGTCTCAATGATGGGGAAGGACCCGGAGTCCATCAACCCGCTTGTTCCGGTGGATCTGGTCATCGATCACTCAATACAGACCGACTTTGCAGGAAGGGATGACGCACAGGACCTGAATGAAAAACTTGAATTCCAAAGGAACAGCGAAAGATATGCGCTGTTCAAATGGGCGCAGAAAACATTCAGGAATTTCAGGGCCGTTCCGCCCGGGAACGGGATATGCCATCAGGTGAATCTCGAATATCTTTCGCCGTTGATATATGTCAAAAAGGAGAAGGGCGTGCTGACCGCATATCCCGACTCATGTTTCGGAACGGATTCCCATACGACGCAGATAAACGGACTGGGGGTCGTCGGATGGGGCGTAGGAGGGATAGAGGCAGAGGCAGTGATGGTAGGGCAGCCTAGTTACATGGAGGTGCCGGATGTCATCGGTTTCAGGCTGACGGGAAAACTTTCCCCCGGCGTGAACGCCACAGACCTTGTTCTGACCGTTGTGCAGATGCTCAGGAAGAAGAATGTTGTGGGTAAATTCGTAGAATTCTTCGGGCCCGGATATCAGAACCTTTGCCTTGCGGACAGGTCAACGATCGCGAACATGGCACCGGAGTACGGCGCGACGATGGGATATTGTCCAATAGACGGCAAAACAATAGAATATCTGAGACTCACCGGAAGGGATCCTAAACACATTGATGCGGTTGAAAGATACGCCAAGGAACAGACACTCTGGTACGACGGAGAGCCGGAATACACAGATACCTTAGAGCTGGACCTCTCGGCTGTGAAGCCCTGCCTGGCCGGACACAAGAGGCCACAGGACCGCATTGACCTGGAGAATATGAAAAAAGAGTTCTCAGAGGTCCTCAAAGCATTCGGGGTCAAAGAGCAGAGGATGCCTTCCGGAGACAAGATGGGCGACGGCTCTCTGGCGATAGCATCGATCACATCATGCACGAACACTGCGAATCCATCAGTAATGATAGCCGCGGGACTCGTGGCGAAGAAAGCGAACGAACTCGGACTGAAGCCGAAAAAATATGTTAAAACGTCCCTCGCCCCCGGTTCCAAGGTGGTCACCGAATACCTGAAGAACTCAGGACTGCAGAACCATCTGGACGCAATGGGCTTCCAATGCTGCGGATACGGATGCATGACATGCATCGGGAACAGCGGGCCGCTTTCCGATGAAGTTTCCAAAGAGATAAGATCAAAGGACCTGGCGGTCGCGGCGGTCGCATCGAGCAACAGGAACTTCGAAGGGAGGATACATCCGCTGGTGAAAGCGAATTATCTCGCATCCCCCCCGCTGGTGGTGGCATTCGCCATAGCAGGCCGCGTTGACATCGATATGGAGAAAGAACCCATCGCCAAAGCGGAAGGGAAGGATATCTATCTAAGAGATATCTGGCCTTCCGACAAGGAGATCCAAAAGATCACCGACGAATATGTCACAGGCGAGACCTTCTCTTCGCAGTACAAGGACATCTTCAAGGGATCAAAAAGATGGGACGGCATCGAAAGCAGGGACTCTCCGCTTTTCGCATGGGACGAAGATTCTACATACATAAGGAACCCTCCCTTCTTCGACGAGCTGTTCGACGACCCGGAGATAAAGAACATAAAGGGGGCAAGATGCCTCGCGATGCTGGGAGACTCGATCACCACCGACCACATCTCTCCGGCGGGATCGTTCGACGCTGTGTCAGACGCAGGAAGATATCTGATCTCGCTGGGAGTGGAAGAGGAGGATTTCAACTCATACGGATCGAGAAGGGCCAACCATGAAGTAATGGTAAGAGGAACGTTCGCTAACATCAGACTGAAGAACCAGCTGACCCCGGGCATCGAGGGAAGCTCGTCCAGATACTTCCCTGAGAAAAAGGACGATACTATATTCGAGGTTTCCAGAGCATATTATGAGGAAATGACCCCTCTTGTCGTGCTCGCAGGCAAAGAGTATGGGACAGGAAGCTCAAGGGACTGGGCAGCAAAGGGACCGAACCTCCTTGGAATAAAAGCGGTGATCGCGGAATCTTTCGAAAGGATACACAGATCGAATCTCATAGGAATGGGGATAGTCCCGCTGCAATATCTCGAAGGCCAGAACGCAGGCGTTCTGAAGCTGAACGGCTCCGAGGTGTTCGATATCGAATTGGAGGACCTTGAACCGAAAGGGATCGTCAGGGTCACGGCATACAGGGACGGCAAGAAGCTTGAGTTTGACACTCTTTGCAGAGTAGATGTCCCGATAGAGGTCGAATACATAGCGAACGGTGGGATACTCCAGTATGTTCTGAGAAAGATGATGGAGCAGTAACGATACATTTAATAGCATGACGGAAATCATCATCCGAAGGGCCCGTGGGGTAGCTTGGTATCCTTGTAGCTTCGGGAGCTATTGACTCCGGTTCAAATCCGGGCGGGCCCACTAATCAATCTTCTGGAGGACTCGATCCTTCGACTGTTTGAAACGGTTGCACGAACATTGCCATATATAGCGGCAATGTTATCCTTTTTTTGTTCTCATCCCTTCCCACGTTCCCGGTTATGAATTTGTACGCATACGGCGGTTTGAATTTTTCAATGAAT
>WQTN01000125.1 GCA_009786295.1 Methanomassiliicoccaceae archaeon | reverse complement strand
GCCAAATCGATAGCGGATGTCGTTCTGAGAGGATTAGGCAAACATCCGGTGCTGGCAATGTCCATAAAGGAGTCGGAGACGACCATCAGTTTGGCCAGGGTAGCAGATGATTCCGTGCTCAGAGGAAAGACATTCTCAGAACTGCGTCTCAGCAGCCAGTGCGGAATGTTTGTAATCGCGATAAAGAGAGATAAGGAATACATCTTCGGCCCAGGCAAGAGCACGAAGGTAGAGGCAGGAGACATACTGATAGCAAAAGGTCCGGAAGAAGGCGTTCCGGTCTTCAAAGGCCTCGCCGACGGCACAGACAAGGAATTATCTCCCTGAACTGATCCAAACTGTTCAGGGTCATATAAGCAGCATGATTATGCCTATCAGCACCGCTGCGCTGATGAGGTCCATTGAGGACGATGTCAAAGGTATGCTGTGGTCATCGGGGTCGAGATCGAATCTGACCGCGGTCACCGCAACATAATACGAAAGGAAATTGAGGACCGTGGTCGTCAGCATGCCCGATATAAGAACTATGCATATCACTCTTATGAAACTGATGTCTCCCGGTCCGCCCATAGTCATGGCCGCGATGAATGCTATCGCTCCGATGTACCCGTAGGTCACGGCCGCCAGAATGTAAGTTATGATGAAATTTTCGGACGCGTCCTTGCCGGGGAATCTGCTGACGCGCAGCGTACCGAGGTGCAGCATGGAAGAAAGTCTGGACGTAAGCATGCCGGATAATGCGTTCCCTTCGTTCAGGAAAGCGGGCATCAGGATTATCAGAACAGGGAGTATTAGCAGTGCTTCCGTCTCGTTCTCGATGATCACTCCTGCCGCTATGTCGAGCAGCAGACACATCAGCAGCACGGGGGAGGACTGAGAGATTATCCTCTTTGCCTCGTCCATTCTTCCGAGCACCACTTTTCTGGTGAAAATGATGATAAGGACAATAACGGTAACAACTATCAGCATAAGAGTAAGGATGTTTATTATGTTCTGATCAGGGCAGTGCACTACAAACCAGGCGCATATGAACAGCATGGGCATTGTAACAATGTCGCCCGCAGCAGCGATAAGCGGAGCGGTGATGTTGTCCACATCCCAATCTTTTTTGAAACCGGTCCTTGCGATGATCAGGTTGACCCCGAGAAGTATGATCCCGGCCATCAGCCCGCCGAGCATTGAGATGAAAATAAAACTGCCTATGTATATGTCTCCGAAGTCGAATATGGCAACGACAGCCCAACCTATGATCCCCATAGCAAGGGATATCAGGAAACTGAGGCCGATGGCCGACTCGATATTGGACCGAAGGATGGAGCCCTTCTTGAAGGACATCTTGAATGTACCCATGTGCATGGACGTTCCGAGCCTGGAACCCATGGCGCCGAAGATATTCCCCCTCATTCCGATGGCAGAATACACAAGGATCATCATCCCCGGGATAGCCAGGATGTATGTTTCCATCGATCCGAGGAATATCCCGGCAAAGAGATCCGCCGTGGCGGCGATGAAAAGCGCGGTGAGCCCCATTACGAACACAGCTTTGTTACGGCTGAAGAATCCGCTGACGACTTTGCTGGAGCCCATAAACGTCACCTTAATGCATGTTTACCATTTAGGCAACGATTAAGCTATATTTATGATAAATGGACGGCACAGCGTCCCTAGTATATCGCAGAATGTTTCAGAAAACATCGGGGGAGATATTTCCCTCCGCTTATTTTGATGCAGCCGTTAAAATATCATCCGCCCAGTCATAGGCGTCGACCAGTACATCCTCGAGCTTGTTGCCGTTGGGGAGGTACAGAACAGTGTCTCCATCAGAGTCAAGATATACGCAATAGACCATATTGTTCCCGGTCCTTTTGTTCAGATCCGAGTCCTCATTCACATAGATCAGAGGAATATGGGCTTCGAACCAATTCTTTATCTGATCCTTCGATGGGCCGCTTCCCCCGCCGGATGCGAGCCACGCTCCGTCGATAAGAATAATATCTTTGCCGCTGGGGGCAGCTCTCAGAAAGCTCTCCACCTTCTTCGTAGAGTCTGTCAGGATAGTCTGCACTTCTGTTGTAAAAGCCTCATCCGAGAAAACGATCACTTCCCGATTTGTAAATTTCGGGTCCTGCCCGTCATCCAGACTGGTAGGGGAGATAACAATGAGCACCACCACACAGACCAAAGCAAGAACCAACCCCCCCGTCAATATTTTTACGTTCATCGCAGTCGTCGGCATGGTCAGGGATACCCCTTTAAAACAATAACTGTCTGTAGTATTAATATTTAGGGAACTAAATAAGTCAATCAAGGTCAAATCATGGATGACACTAAATTTTTTGGATAGATGAACACAAATAGCATGGGCAGAGCATCCATGCTTTCAATGGATCAAAAAGCTGGCAAGCCAGATGGAAATGGTAGCCTCGCACAGATTCGAACTGTGGTCGCAGGATCCAGAATCCCGCATGATTGACCGCTACACCACGAGGCTGTGTTTCTTCCCCAACACAGAGGCCCTTTAATATTTTTCTGTGTCAGAGGACGGCCTTTTTCACCTTTGCGTATATCTCATCGATGTTTCCTACGCCCAGTATCGTCCGCAGCGTTCCTTTCCCTTCATAGTACTCTATCAAAGGCATGGTGTTCTTGCGGTAGACAGTGAGTCTGTTGATGACCGTCTCTTCCTTATCGTCGTCTCTGTGATAAAGCTCTGAACCGCATTTGTCGCAGACATCCTTTTTCATGGGCGGGTTGTATTCCAGATGGTAGACGGCGTTGCATTTGGGGCAGGAACGTCTTTTCGTGAGCCTGTTCACCAGTTCCGAATCTTCCACATCAAGATTCAGGGCAAGATCGATGTTCACCTGTTTCCCGAGCGCGTTGGCCTGCTCGACCGTCCGGGGGAAGCCGTCAAAGATCACTCCTGTACCTTCTCCGAGGGATGCGATCTTTTCTTTCATAAGGTTGATTATCAGATCGTCCGGCACGAGCGCGCCTTTGTCCATGTACTCTTTTGCTTTGAGTCCGAGCGGCGTTCCTTTCCTGGCCGCTTCCCTGAGCATGTCTCCGGTGGACAACCTTACAAATCCAAGTTCGTGGCTGAGCATCTCGCCCTGAGTTCCTTTGCCCGATCCCGGGGGACCCAGGAGGACGATTTTTGTCTTCATGCCTTCGGAGATTCATTCATTGCTTAAAAGATTATTTCTTCGGCCTTTAATTTCTGGTTTGTGTGTATGTTTTATAACTAATCAATAGAATGTGGGAGATTGGTGTTCAAATGGAACAGAGAATAATTGACAGCATTGAGAAAATCGTAGGCAAAGATGGATACTCCACAAAGCCCGCAGACCTATACACCTACGGGTTCGATGCGTCGATCTTCCATAACAGTCCAGATATCGTGATCCAGCCCAGGACCACCGAGCAGGTATCAGAGATAATGAAGATCGCCAACAGGGAGAAGATCCCGGTTGTGCCGAGAGGTGCCGGAACGGGGTTGTGCGGATCAGCCGTGCCGATCAAAGGGGGCATCGTTATGGCCATGCAGAGAATGAACAAAGTGAAGAAGGTAAGCGTTGCAGATCTGTGGGTCGATGTCGAGCCGGGGATCAACTACAATGACCTCAATGACGAACTCGCAAAATATGGGTTCTTCTTCCCCCCGGCGCCAGGGTCTGCAGAGGCCTGTCAGATCGGAGGAATGGTGGCCCTCAATGCATCAGGTATGAAGGCCGTAAAATACGGAGCGACGAGAGATTACGTTCTCGGACTAACATATGTCAAAGCTGACGGAGAGATAGTCCGCGCCGGCACAAGAACGATCAAAGACTCCTCCGGTTACCAGCTGGCAAGGCTGATGTGCGGATCAGAGGGAACGCTCGGCATAATCACCGAGGTGACCCTTAAACTTACGACCAAGCCGAAAAAGTCCGCATATTGTCTTTGCACTTTCAGCACCGTGCATGATGCGGGAAGGTGCATCGCGGCACTGATAGCCAAGCCCATGATCCCGGCATCCTGCGAGCTCATGGACAGCATAAGCATAAAAGCGGTCAACAAAGCAAGGGGAAACCCTCTTCCCGACAGCGAAGCGCTTTGTATCTTCGAGGCGGACGGAGAGAACGAGGACATAGTGAACAGGGACCTGAAGATAATCGAGGAGGTCGCCAAAGGGACCAACGCGACAACGGTCACGTCATCCTGGGATCCAAAGCAGATAGATGCATGGACCGACGCAAGGAAATCGGTCATGGCAGCATTATCCGCGCTGATGCCAGGGTACGTATCGGTCTCGCTGGCGGATGACATGGGCGTCCCGATATCGAGCGTGCCCGATGCGGTGAAAGCGTTCCAGGAGATATCGGAGAAATATAAGATCACGATCGCGACCTACGGCCACGCCGGCGACGGCAACCTGCATACGAAGATGCTTGTGAGCCCCGAGAATGCCGATGAATGGGAGAGGGCGGTGAAGGCGACGGATGATATATTCGATGTATGCATCGATCTCGGAGGGACCGTCACAGGCGAGCACGGAGTGGGGATCGCGAAGGCACCCAAATATATGAGGGAGAGACAGTCGGAGCTTTCGTCCATAATCGCCATAAAGAAAGCGATGGACCCCAACAACATCCTGAACCCTGGAAAACTGGAGCAGTGGGAAGGCTCGATACTGAAGAACCTCAGATACCCCTGCGAAGAATATATGTGAACATATTCCAAAACTCTGTTCTTTTAAGAGGGGGAGAACCCCCTTCAAAATATTTCTGTTTTCTTTTAAAGATAGAACCAGACCACTGCAAATTCGGCCGCGCCTATCAGGGCCGCTGCTATGTAGACGGGAATGTTCCACGCCATGATCTTTGATCCGTCAAACGGCTGTATGGGGATCATATTGAACAGGCCGAGGAATGCGTTGAGGTATGCAAGCATCCGGAAGATGGCAAACTCCAGCGTACCGGGGGTTAGTGATAAGGAGATCACAATTGCTATAGCAGAGATGACAAAGTTCACGGCAGGTCCGGCAAGGCTGATCTTTCCGTATGTTTCTTTATTGATATTTCCTCTTATGTACACAGCTCCGGGCGCAGCGAACAGGAACCCAGCCAAAGAGAACGCAAGCGCCATTAACAGGCCGAACGGGTATGCTCTGAACTCGGACCAAGCATTATATCTCTGAGCAACAAACTTGTGTCCGAACTCGTGGAAAAGAAAGCTGCATATGACGAGCATGAAAGACATTCCGATGATGAAAAGAAGGTTCGTTGTCGGATCGGAATCCAATACGCTGTCTCGCATTATCAGCGAGAATGCCGCCGAAAGCACCGCTATCGCAATGGCGATGTGGAGGATCTCCGTTTTGCTGAATTTTATCTTCCCCCGCGGTCTTTGATCGATAGGGTCAACTCTCCTCATGCCATCAGTATTGCCTCTCATAAGAATCTGGATTTAGTGTTATTATTTATAAATGTGCATATTATTGAGAATTCAGATACAAATGACTCATAACATCGCACACGGGAAAACGGAGATGAGATGGTGCGATGTATGCGGGACGCTGATACTAAGTAAGGCATGTTCATTCTGCGGCTCTGCCGGAAGAGTATTTGAGATAAACAGTCCAGGTGACATCAGGCCGTGCATGGGCGACAGCATCGAAGCGGTAAAGGGTCTTTTCAGAGATTCTTTCGGAACGGACGACCCCTTGCCCGGCAGGATGATGTTCTTCAACAAGATACCCGGTGAGGACAGAACGGATGAGGTCATCGCCCACGGAGAGGTCATAGGCATCATCAGATTTGACCTCAGGGACAATTCTCTCCGTTTGGAACTCAGACAGGCTGGCGCGGACATCTTTGCAGGGTCTGTAGAAAAGAACATCGTAGAGGTCAGGAACATCTCCGGGCATCTGAAGGGCAAGGTTGTCGGCGGCGCGGACATCGTAGAGGTCAGGGGCGACTTCTCTGCCGGCGATCCGATCATTGTCAGAAAGGGGAAAAAGACAGGCCCTGGGACAGCATTGGCGGACAGTAAAGACCTGAGGTCGTCCGAAAGGGCGGTCAAGATAAAGAACATGGATCCGATTGAAAACAGACCGACATCCCCGCCGTCTGGCAGGGAGGAATTCATAAGGTCCAACAAAGAACACCTGGAGAGCATTGAGAGGAACGCGGTCAGCGACATAAGGTCTTTCGTGTCTAATAAGAAGAACGCGCCTGTGACAGTTTCTTTTTCGGGAGGGAAAGACTCTCTTGCCGCATTCGGAGTAGCGTCGAAGGCATTGGAGAGTCCGATCCTTCTTTTCATAGATACTGGGCTGGAATTCCCCGAAACAATAGAATATGTGGACAGATTCGTTGCCGAGAACGGTCTGAAACTGCTCAAAGCATCAGCGGGGAATGCGTTCTGGGACAATGTGGATACATTCGGGCCGCCTGCAAAGGATTTCAGATGGTGCTGCAAGGTATGCAAGCTCGGTCCGATCACAGAACTTATTTCGAGTGAGTTCCCGAAGGGGACGATAACAGTCGAAGGCAACCGTATGCTGGAGTCGTTCTCCAGATCGGACATAGGGTTTGTGTCCAAGAACCCGTTCGTTCCAAACCAGACCAACCTCAATCCCGTCAGGGGATGGTCCGCGGCGGAGATATGGGGATACATTTGGATGAAAGGTCTAAGCTACAACCCGCTGTACGACAGGGACTTTGAAAGGATAGGGTGTTATCTCTGCGCATCCTGTCTTGCAAGCGAATGGAAGAACACCGAAAGACTGCACGGCGATATGCATTCGGAATGGGAGGACTTTCTTCACGAATACGCAGAATCCAAAGGGCTCCCGGCCGAATATGCGGACATGGGATTCTGGCGGTGGAGGGTCCTTCCTCCTAAGATGATCCAGATAGCGAAAGAGTTCGATCTGGATCTAAAGCCGAACAGAACAACAGGCCCCGCAGTAAAGATGATGAAAGGGGCATCCCCGTGCGCAGCTGGAGGTTATTCGATAGAGGCCGTGATAGATGTGCCTTCGAAAAGGGATTTTTCATATGTGGAAGACGCCTTGAGCATCATAGGGGAGGTAAGATACTCTTCCGAGTTCGAGATAGCCCTTCTGAAAGCAAAGAACGGGAGGTCGAAGCTCTTCGGCGGAGGGCAGATATCCGTCACTGCGGAAACGGCGAAGGATGCGGAGGCGATCTTCGAGCGGACGGCAAAAGCGCTGATAAGGGCGGAGATGTGCACAGAGTGCGGCATATGCGCGAAAGGCTGCCCGAGGAAGGCAGTAGAGATAAAGGGCGGTTTCAGAGTGGATCAGAAAAGATGCAACAGATGCGGTAAATGCGAGAAGTCATGCATGGTCGTCCATTACTATGACCGCATCCGAGCCTGACATCTGTTTTTTCAGTTCGATTCTTCCACTGTTATGATGATGCCGTGGGCCGCCACATCCAGCAGTTTACGGTCAAGGACATGGTCCAGAGGCTTGTCCAAATAGATAGACGCATCTTTCCCGTCCAGTATGTCGTCGATGCATCTGTCAATGGCATTGAACTGAAAGTGCACAGTTTTGTCGCTGCCTTCAAGGTAATGGCGCGACAAGCTTCCGTATACGCCCACACATCCGTGTGTCTCCCCGGCATATCCCGGCCTCATAAGATACAATGTCCCCGGAATGATCCCGCTCCGTATGTTCAGCAGCGCAGTCGGCATTGTTCTTCCGTATACGCTGTTCTTTTTCTCTGTGCTCATGAATTCATTGAGGCCGTGGACCATCGGGACAGAAAGGCCTGCCCTGTCAAGCACATCTTTCATCGAGAATACCTCGAACGGTGTTCCCTGTGCAAGCACTTCTCCGTCAACGAGAACGATCACAAGGTCTGCCCAAGAATATGCAGTTTCCATGTCATGCGTAGATATTATCACGGTGGAGCCGCTCATGCTGACCTCATCTGCTATTTCGTAAAGACGGTGGACCATCTCTGGATCCAGACCTGCGGTGGGCTCATCCATGATGAGCACCTTTGGGTGCATAGCGAGGGCGCTTGCCACGGCGACCCTCTTTCTCTGCCCGAAGGACAGATGATGGATCGGCCGGGTTCTTTCGTTCTCCATACCGACCACTCTGAGGGCTACGTCCACTCTTTTGCGGATCTCATCAAGAGGAAAGTCGAGATTGAACGGACCAAAGGCCACATCGTCCTCCACAATTACGTTGAATATCTGATCATCGGGGTTCTGCATAACGAAGACGACGTCCTTTCTGAGCTCCAGGAGTCCTTTTTTTGTGTGCGCAATGTTCTTGGAGTTGTATTTCACTTCTCCTCTAGTGGGTTTCAAGATCCCGTTGAAGTGCATGAAGAGTGTGCTCTTGCCCGCTCCGTTCGGTCCAACGAAAGCAACCTTGCATCCTGCCGGGATTCTGATGGAAACATTTTTCAATGCATGTTTCCCGCCTTCGTATGTGAAGCTCAGATCCTTTGTCTCGAGTACAGTTCTTATTTCTCCGTCCAAATAGGCAACACTCCAGAACGCAATACAGAGAAGAAAACCACTCCTGCACATATAATATGCTCACTGCTGTTCATCATGCTCATGTTCTTTTTTCCTTTTGTAGAGATGCAAAGTGTATGCGAGCAGAGCAATGCCTACAGCTGTCTGAATTATGAACAGTATGCTTATCCCGAACTCTCCCAGTTGTATGAAGTTATCAGTCAGCTGTTCATAGCCGGGAATGAGATCCCCTATCATGCCTGCTCCGGCATCATCTGCCCCGCCTACATCATAGAAGAATGTCGTGATATATGCCAGAAGTATCATGACAGCTCCCGTGACAGCGAAACAAATGAGCATGATGAGACTTCTGTCGGCCTTGCCTTTTTCCTTATCTCTCAGAATGCTCTTTATGTTGCGGACCGAAGGATCGTATCCTATTCCCCTGACGAGCTCCGGCCTTACATCGGCCAGATACTGGAAGAAGAACACCATGAGGATGCCCTCTGCGAATACGATCGGTATCTGGGTCACAGCGAATATGCCAAAGAATGTAGCATATGTGTCAATGAACGCCGGCACCCCAGCATACGGAACGACAAGCGTAAGCTGCAATGCGGTCACGAGATACGTTACAATGTCTGCAATGAAGACCGTCACAAAGACCGTTACGGTGGGGTTCGCATTCCTTGCTCTGAGCGCTTTGAACACAATGTATGCAACGAACGGCCCGGCTATGCCCATCGAGAACACGTTCGCGCCCAGCGTCGTGAACCCGCCGTGGGCCATGAATGTTCCCTGGAACAGGAGAACAATGGTGCATATGACGGCGGTGATCCACGGTCCGGACAGCATAACGCTCATTCCGGTGCCGGTAGGATGCGACGAGGATCCGATGCCGGAAGGTATCTTCAGAGAAGACAGTATCACAATAAAGGCGCCTGACAGCGCAAGCGACAGTTTTTTATCCGGTTGTTCAACGAAAAGCTTTCTCATAGCTCTTATCCCGAGTATCAGGAATGGTATGCAGACGACCGTCCAGAACACTGCCCACTCAATAGGCAGGAAACCCTCCATTATATGCATGGCTCACACTCTCTGCATGTGCCCTCAAAAACCATGCTCCATTTTTTGACCGGCATGCCGACCTCATTGGAAAGGTATGTTTGGTCTGCTATGGGAATATCTATCCTGATCATTTTCTCACATTTTTCGCATACAAAAAACGCATTTGAGAAGGGGTGCCTGGTATAATAGTTCACATTTTTCCAGCAGACCTCGCTTATCAGCCCCTGACCGACAAGTTTCCGGAGATTCCTGTATACGGTGGCCATCCCGATGTTCTCTCCCCTCTGCATGAGATTCTGATGTGTCTGTTCGGCACTGAGGAAGTGTTCCGTTTCGTATATGATTCCAAGTATCAGGGACTGCTGAGAGGTCCATCTTTGCATACATAAACATGGGCAAGCGGGATATTTAAAGATAATGATTATCAATAGCATTAACAGAAATAAACCAACAGCGCATCGGGCTTCTGAGAACTGGTCCAACCAAGACCCAGCACCTGAAACAGGTAAAAAAACTGCAGCTTACAACGATGCGGATGCGGCCCGTTCTTTTACCTTCTTTATCGCGTTCTCGAATGCAGAGAGGTCGCATGTTCTTTCATCGTGCTTCAGCTTGAGCTGATCTGCGAAATCCTTTGATTTTGCGAGGTATTCTCCCTTCTCATCCTTCACGCCGGTATCGATGTAGAGGCATCTTTCATAGGATTCGAACATCATATCCATGAAAACCATGGGGTCGACGCCTTCAAAACTGTCAAGATGCAGTTCTTTGATGAGGCCTGGTATTCCCTCCCTTGCCCATCCCGGAGATGAGAACCATGTACCCGCGCAGATCTTTTTCTCTCTTGTGTACTCCTTAGAGCCAAGAAACACACATATGCAGTCGTCCCCGTCGAACATGACGGTCGGAACGTCAACGGCCTCAGTAAAGCCGCCCAAAGACTGGCATACTGCATATCCCAGCAGGACGGCGTCGACCTGACCTTTCAGCGCATTCACTTTCTCCACCAGTTTCTCGCGCATTTCGTCCGGGTACGCATGCAGAGCGAACTCCACATACTCTTTGTGTACAAAGTCCGAATCGTCCTTTAAAAGAAGCTCGAACTCAGGCTCAAATATATCACAGGCTATAAGACCAATTCTCATATAAATACATCCAAAATCAAAATACTAAAGTTGTTTTCCTTCATTCGCTCACCGTGAACTGTCTCGGTTTTCCTATGGCTGTGACGGTCACTGTCGCCTCAAGCAGAACGCGGCCGTCGTAACCCCCTCTCCCGAGTCCCACTTTCTTCTCGACTTTCTCAGAACGCAGTTCTATGTGGTCAGCACCCGCCTTATGCGCCCTTTCCGTCACATACTTGCTTGTCTCTTCCACCGCGAACACCGTTGCATCGCTGAGTTTCTCGAACTCAAACCGGCCGTACGGCGCGAACAGTATGCATGATGGATCATCCATCGCGCCCTGGCCGGGAGCTGGCTTCAGAAGGACCTCCACGCTCTCTATTATGCTCCCAGTGACGGCGCCTATCGCATTGCCTACCTCGGAATGTTCTGGCAGAAGCAGGTCTGTCCCGAACTTCTCGGCGACCTGCGGGAACCACGCCGAGACAGGTGCGCCTATCCCGATCAGCGGTTTGTTGAACTTTATCCTGCAGCTGAAATCGAGACCGTCCCGGCCAGAGATGGCCTTCCACATCAGGTCTGACCCTACGTCATCAATGTCAAATGTGTTGGTTTCTTCGAAGAACAGTTTTCTAAGCAGCACTTCGGACAGCTTGTCGATGACCTTTTCCTTCGCGAATTCTATGAACTCTTTCTCGCTCATGTTCATTTTGCGTGATTGGTGCGTTACCGCATACTCCGATGCAGCGCTCACAAATCCTGTATAGCTTCCTTCTGCATGTAGGAGGTCCGTTGGCGTAAGCCCGATCCTCTGCACCATCCCGAGGGCCTCCATCCTTGAGACATTGAACGAGAACGGGTGTAAGTTCAGTTTTGCGCCGACCTCTTTCAGAGAGAATGGTTCTTCCGATATAAGGGCAAACAGCGCCTCGTCCTCCTTGCTCAGAGAGACATTCTTCAGGTCTTTCAGTTTAACAAAGAATTCTATGTCCTGAATGATGTTCGTCGCGTCCATGCTTTCCGGCGTGAATCTTGAGCCCGCCTTTGAAGCGGCTTCTAAACGGGGAAGCAGTTGAGGCCACTTTGAGACTGCGATGCAGAGAGGGACCACCCTGAGGGATTCCAGCATGAACTTGCTGCCGTTGACGACTATCCTCGAATCCCCTCCTATCCCCGATGTGGATATCTCTGCCGCCAGGACCCTTGTTCTGCGGTTGCCTATCATAGCGCCCTCTTTCTCCAGCCTCGGGTAGCCGTTCCTCAATATGCCTATATCAGTGGTCGTGCCGCCCATATCCATCACAATCGCGTCGCCTGTCCCGGTAAGTACCTTTGCTCCTATCAGGCTCGCCGCCGGCCCCGACAGTATTGTTTCAATGGGTCTTTCGAGCGCTATGTTTTCGCTCATTATCGATCCATCGCCCTTCACTATCATCAGCGGAGCGCATATTTTGTACTCTCTCATCACTTTTTTTACCGAGTCCATGAGATCCTTGAGTATAGGTATAAGGCGGGAGTTCATCACAGATGTGACGGTGCGCTCATGAAATCCCAAACTCGATGAAAGCTCGTGTCCGCACACCACTGGGATATCAAGGACGCGCTTGGCGATCTTCTTCAAACGAAGCTCATGGTCCGGGTTCCTGACGCTGAGATATCCGTTGATGGCCAGCCCGTCCACGCGATCCACCAGAGATAACATGAACTCTTCGGCCGCAGTCTCATCCAATTCATCCACCTCGGCTCCGTTGAGGTCGTGTCCGCCTGCCACAGTAACATGGACATCGACCGGTATCGACATCTCGAACTCTTCGCCTATGCATATCAGGCCGACACGGCATCCCTTTCCCTCAACGATGGAGTTCGTTGCCAATGTTGATGATAAGGATACCATCGCCACTTTCTTCAGCAACTCTTTGTCGAAGCCTACCAGCGTGTTCCTTATCCCGACAGAGAGGTCATCCCTTGTGGTCAACGCTTTTGATTTCTGCAGAACTTTGTTTGTGCTCATGTCCATAAGGACGGCATCGGTGTACGTGCCCCCGGTGTCAAATCCTAAGCCGGTATGCAATAAACTCACCTGCTGGGTCTATATCCCATGTCCTTGTTGTATTTCGTCACGACCTCAGATATATGCTCGGCCAGAAGCCTTTGGTCTATCTCATTGTTCGCATGCGACGTCTCAGTGATGAAGAACTCTGTATCGCATTTGTTGCACCTTACTTTCGGGCAGTTCTTCCATGCTTCTGAGCATCCCTGACATGCGAAGGTCCGTGCATACATCAATGAAAATTCGAATCCGCAGTAGGGACATTTGAACTTTTTCAGAGAGGCGGTGGTCTCGTAGGAGAAACCCTTTGCCCTCATTGCCTCAGAAAAACCGTCTGCCATTATGTCACCCCGTGTGATGCGCTATGCTCTTTTCCGTATCGAAATGGTCCGCCGTCACTTCATAGGGAATGTTCCACTTCTTGAATATGCCGTCCAGCACATCCAGCACGCTCTTCCTGACGCAGTCGTCCCATATGCCGTGGACGATGATATGGAACATGAATCTTGCTTTGTATATGATGTCGGAATCCATGGAGTCTTTGATCCTCGTTGGCAGACGGTGGTCGACGATGCTGCTCATTATGTTGCCGTCATCGTTGGACAGGAATGATTTCACGTGGCCCACGAGGTCTGCTCCGTTATCCATGCAGCTTTTGGTGACGCTGGTCATGAGGTCTTCGATGAACCTCAGCATAACATCCTTCTTTATCCCCTCCCGCGAGTTCACATCTATGTCGATCGCATATTTTCCCAGTTCGTCGACGGCCCTGTGTATCTCCAAATGCAACTTATCATGATCGTCTTCATGATCATCGTCGTGATCATCATGATCGTCATCGTGGTCGTGATCATCGTCGTGTATGGTATCATCCTCCGTACTGTTTTTTGAGAAGTTCCTCTTCGACGGCCTCGTCATACCTCGGAGATATCCGGTTCAGGATGAGGTCGCATGCATACTGTATCCCCTGGCCGGTCTCCGAGGACATGTGAGAGATCTCAGCCTTTGGGTTCATCGCTCTGATCATTTCTTCTGTTCTGGCGATGTCTGCCGGCGATGCCGTGTCGACCTTGTTCACAAAGCACACGTCCGCTTCGCGTATCTGCGTCTCCACAAGTCTTTTGACCGCTTTTACGAGAAGATCTATCCTGGTGGCATCCACAAGAGTGATCACAGGAGCATGTTCGATCACCATGTCCGTTTTCGCTTCCGAGTACTCGGCCGCCCTTTTCAGCCCCCACGGTATGGCCACTCCCGATGGCTCTACAATGACTATCTCTGGATCGTACGAGTCATGGAGCTTCGCCAGCGTTTCGGAGAATGTGCCTGCTATCTGACAGCATATGCATCCTCCCGCGATCTCCTTTGCCTTCAGTCCATGAGATTCAATGAACTTCGCATCGACATTGATCTCGCCAACATCGTTCACAACGATGGCGATCCGGTGCCCTCTTTTCATCAGCTCGTTGACAATCTTCATGACGGCTGTCGTTTTCCCGCTGCCCAAAAATCCGGCTATCTGTGAGATCTTCATGGTTTTTCTCCTGCTGTAAAGACAATAAAAAGAATTAGTAAAAAGTTTGGGGAGAAGATCAGCAGCGATTATGCACCGAACTTCCCGTATTGCTTCACTGTGTCGACTACAGCCTTGATGTTTTCCATCTTTGTGCTGATGTCAGGAGGAACTTCGCAACCGGATGCAATACAGTATTTCGGAGAGTCGATGCCTCTCTTGCACAATGCCGTCTTGACTTCCTGACACAGGTCCTTCGTTACCTGAACGATCTTTTCTTTGGTTCCTCTTATGAAGAGCTGTGGGTCGATGTTCCCTCCCACGATCGTCTTGTCAGCATATCCCTGTTCGATGACCTCTCCCGCCGTAAGCGATCCTGGGATCAGCGGATAGTATGCCATTGAATAGACAGACGGCTTGAATTTCTTGATCTGGGTGTCCAGATGCGGAAGGTCTGCGCAGTTGTGGATAGCCACTGCCATCCCTTCTTTTAATGTGAGTTCGTTGAGTCCGACCGCATACTTTTTGCAGCCCTCGAACTCCTCGTACTCTGCATCGCCAAGGCAGGAGTAGTTGCCCCATAGATAGTCCCAACAGAGTGCCGCACAGCCGGTCTTGCCAAATCCTTTTGTCAGTTCGGCATCATATGCGGTCATTGTTGCCAATGCTTTGTGGACAGCCGACGGGTTAGTGAACATATCCATGAACAACCTCTCAGCGCCCGCGCTCTGCGAAAGTGCCAGCAGCGGCCCCTCGACAAATCCTGCGGTGACGACCTGCGTTTTCAGGACATCGCAATAAAGCTTTGTTCCCTCGAGTAGGACCGCGGACCTTCCTTTCTTTATGTCAGGGACCTGGAGTTTCTCGTAGTCCTCGGTGCTGTTGATGATCGTTTTGTCGACGAACGGTGTGTTCTGTTCGTCCATTCTGACGTGCGCACCGAGGTCTCCAGCCATGACGGACAGGTCCATCAGCCCGATCGCGAAATCGAAATCGAATGCTTTCTGTCCCTCGATG
Organism: Methanomassiliicoccaceae archaeon; assembly: GCA_009786295.1. Taxonomy (GTDB): domain Archaea; phylum Thermoplasmatota; class Thermoplasmata; order Methanomassiliicoccales; family Methanomethylophilaceae; genus Methanoplasma. The sequence continues at coordinate 128 of WQTN01000125.1, read as the reverse complement.
AATCCCTGTGCGTACATTTTCGGGTTGTGCGCCCACTCGCGATATGTTATGCCCTTGCCAATGAGCTTCCTGTTCACACCGCAAGCAATAGGATATGCCGGAAGCCTGTCGGCAGGCTTATCCGTGAG